>DATEXR010000220.1 GCA_035256765.1 Candidatus Deferrimicrobiaceae bacterium
CGGCTCCTTTTCAAGAACCTCCAGATTCCGGATTGTGGAGAGGATCCGCTCGCAGTGGTCCTTCCCGGGGCACTCGAGATCGCACGGGTCGATGTGGGTCACGACTTGGGCATTGCCCAGCGCCTGGGAAACCTCCCTTTCGAGGTGATCCGCCAGCCGGTGGGCGTCCTCCAGGAGGTACTGGCTGCAGACGACGACGTGGAAGTCCACGTGCTTCTCTGAGCCGGAGCGCCGCGTGCGCAGTTTGTGATAGTCGACCACGAGGGGCCGGTGGCTGTCGATGATGTGCCGGATCCTCTCCACCGTTTCGTTCGGGAGGCTGCGGTCCAGAAGGTCCCCCAGCGCCTCCCGGAGGATGGGAAAGGCCGCGGTGACGATATACCCGCCCACGATCACGGCCGCCCCGGGGTCCAGCCACCTCCACCCGGTCACGCGGTACGCGAGAAGGGAGGCCAGGATCCCCCCCCCCGACCAGACATCGGTCCGGAAGTGGAGGGAATCCGCCGCAAGAGCGGGCGAGCCGGTCTCCTCCCCCGCCTTCCGGATCCGCTCGGAGATGTACCAGGAGGCGACGACCGACAAGGCCATGACGACGAGCCCCGTGTCCACCGAGCGCGGGACGATCCCGGCGCGCAGCCGGCGGATCCCTTCCCAGACGATCCATATTCCCGTCAGGGCGACGACCACCGACATGAAGACCGTGCCGAGCGTTTCCACCTTCCCGTGGCCGTACGGATGGGAGGAGTCGGCGGGCTCCATCGACTTCCGGATGGAGAGGTAGTTCACCCCCGACATGAGGATGTCCGCCAGGTTGTCGAACGCGGAGGAGAGGATGCCCAAGGAGCCGCTTGCGACCCCGACGACAAGCTTGGTCGCGGCGAGGGTGACCGCGCTCCCCACGGAGAAGCGGGCCGTTCCGATCCGCTTCCGGTCCCTCTCCTCCTTCGGGAGCCCGTTCGCCATGAAAGTCCCCCGTCTCCTCCGGAAAAGATCCTCGTTCCCGATCTCCCTGCACGCCGCGGGATACGCGGATTGACAGCCTTCGAATACCTTTGCAAGAATAGCACATCAATTCCCGGGGGAGGGCGGACGTGGTCGCGAAGACAAAGAAGATCTGGCTGGACGGGAAATTCGTCGACTGGGACGCCGCGCAGGTCCACGTCCTCTCGCACACCCTGCATTACGGCGTCGGCGCCTTCGAGGGGATCCGCTGCTACAAGACCGAGGACGGAGGCTCCGCCATCTTCCGGCTCAAGGAGCACGTGGACCGCCTCTTCGCCTCGGCCCACATCGTGCTTCTTGCCATCCCCTACTCGCACGAGGAGATCTGCCAGGCGATCCGGAAAGCGCTGACCGTCAACGGCCTCACCGAGGGGTACATCCGCCCGATCGTCTTCATCGGGGACGGCGAGATGGGCCTTTTCGTGAAGACCAACCCGATCCGCGTGGCGGTGGCCGCCTGGGCGTGGGGGGCCTACCTCGGCGAGGAGGGGATCAAGAAGGGGATCCGGGCGAAGGTCTCCTCCTTCAACCGTCACCACGTCAATGCGGCCATGACGAAGGGGAAGATCAACGGGCACTACGTCAACTCCGTCCTGGCGAAGTGGGAGGTGGTGAAGGCGGGGTACGACGAGGCGGTGATGCTCGACACGGAAGGGTACGTCGCGGAGGGCTCGGGGGAGAACATCTTCATCGTCCGGCACGGCATCCTCCAGACCTCGTCCCTGACCTCGATCCTCCCCGGGATCACCCGGGACTCGGTCCTGAACATCGCCCAGAAGCTCGACATCCCGGTCAAGGAGTCCCGCTTCACGCGCGACGAGATGTACATCGCCGACGAGATGTTCTTCACCGGCACCGCCGCCGAGATCACCCCGGTGCGGGAGGTGGACGACCGCCGCGTGGGCACGGGAAAGCCGGGACCGATCACGAAGAAGATCCAGGAGGCGTTCTTCGACATCGTGCACGGCAAGGACGCCCTCTTCGCGCACTGGCTCGACGTCCTCAAGTAGGGATCCCCTCCGGAAAATCGGCCGAAGGGCGCAGGGGCACCGTGGTACCATAGGATGATGCTCCGCGTGTCCGAGATCTTCGCCAGCATCCAGGGGGAGACCTCGTACGTCGGCCTCCCCTTCGCCTTCGTTCGCCTGACCGGGTGCAACCTCCGCTGCCGTTACTGCGACACGACGTACGCCTACGACGACGGGGAGGAGTTCCCCCTCGGGGAGGTTGTCTCCCGTGTCGTTTTTTTCAAAATCCCGCGGGTGACGGTGACCGGCGGCGAACCGCTGCTGCAGGAGGAGACGCCCGCTCTCGTTTCGGCGCTCCTTGACCTGGGTCACACGGTGCTCGTGGAGACGAACGGAACGGTTGCGCTTTCCCGCCTCGATCCCCGGGCGGTCAAGATCATGGACGTCAAGTGTCCCGGTTCCGGAGAGGCCGGGAAGACCGACTGGGAGAACTTCGCGCGTCTCTCGCCGCGCGACGAGGTCAAGTTCGTCCTCTCCTCCGAGGAGGACTACCGGTTCGCCCGGGAGGTGATCCGGAAATACGGGAAGGCTCACCCGTTCACGGCGCTTCTGTCCCCGGCCTTCGGGCTTCTCCCCCCCGAGAAGCTCGCCGGCTGGATGGTCGGGGACGCCCTCGACGCGAGGTTCCAGCTGCAGCTTCACAAGCTGGTGTGGGGACCGGACCGGAGAGGCGTGTGACGAGCCCCGCGAAGCCGAAAGGGATTGTCCTCGTAAGCGGGGGGATGGACAGTCTCGTCCTGGCTGTCTTCGCCACCCGGGAATCGGACATCGCCCTGTTGCACGTAAATTACGGACAACGCACCGAGAAGAAGGAGCTCGCCTGCTTCCGGGCGATCGCCGACCACCTGGAGGCGGAGGAGCGCCTTGTGGTCGACATCGGGTATCTGAGGACGATCGGGGGGTCGGCCCTGACCGATCCGTCCCTCGACGTACCCCCCGCGGACCCGGACCGTCCCGGGATCCCCGCGACCTACGTTCCGTTCCGCAACGCGCACTTCCTCTGCATCGCGGTGTCGTGGGCGGAGGTGATCGGCGCGAGGAACGTCTACATCGGCGCGGTGTGGGCCGACTCGTCCGGCTACCCCGACTGCCGGCCCGCTTTCTACGAGGCGATGAACGAGGCGATCCGCAGGGGGACGAAAGACGAAAGCGGGATTCGCGTCCGGGCCCCCTTCGTCAACCTGAAGAAGAAGGACATCGTCCTGATGGGGAAGTCGCTCGGCGTCCCCTTCGAGCATACGTGGTCGTGCTACCGGGAAGGCGAGAAGGCGTGCGGGCGGTGCGACTCGTGCGTTCTCCGGCTGCGGGCCTTCGCCGAGGCCGGCGTACCGGACCCCCTCCCCTACGAGGTCCGGCCGGCGGGCTGACGCCGCCGCGACACCCATGCGCTCCGCTTTCGACACCAAGCAGCTCGCGAGGCGCCTCTCCCAGGGGGCGTTCCTCCTCCTTTTTTTCGTCCTGCTCGTCAAGACGGACTACGACGGACGGAACGAACTCGCCTATCCCGTCAAGATCTTCCTCGACGCCGACCTCCTCGTCTTCCTGACGTCGCTCCTCTCCGCGCACAAGCTTCCCGCCGCCCTCTTTTTGGCCCTGCTGTTCGTACCCGTGACCCTGCTGTTCGGCCGGGCCTTCTGCGGGTGGGTCTGTCCCCTCGGGACGCTGAATCATGCGGTGAGCTTCTACGACAGGAAATATGCGGAGGAGCGGGGAACAAAGACCCGGGGGGCGCGGTGGAAGTTCGCGACGCTGCTGTTTTTTGCCGGGGCGGCGCTCTTCGGGATCCAGACGGCGGGATTGCTGGATCCGATCTCCCTCCTGATCCGCTCGCTCTCGCTCTCGGTGATGCCGGGGATCAACCATGTCCTGCGCCTGTTTCTCGACTGGGGATACCGTCTCCCCTGGCGCCCGGCATCGGACATTTTCGATGCGGCATACACCTTCCTGCGGACCCACTTCCTGTCCTTTTTCCCGGCGCGGTACGAGCAGGCCCTGTTCCTCTTCTCCCTCTTCTTCCTCGTGCTCGCCCTGAACCGGTACCGGACGCGGTTCTTCTGCCGGTTCGTCTGCCCCCTCGGGGGGCTGCTCGGGATCTTCTCCCGCGCCGGCCTGCTCCGGCTTGGCATGAACGAGAAGTGCACCCGCTGCATGCAGTGCCGGGACGTCTGCGCGGGCGGGGCGAACCCTCACACGAAAGAACACTGGTCCCCGTCGGAGTGCGTGACCTGCTTCAACTGCACCGCCGAGTGCCCGGAGGGGGCCCTCGCGTGGACCTTCACACCGGCGCGGGGGACGAAGGACCGCCTCGACGTCGACAGGCGGGCGGCCCTTTCCGCCCTCTTCTCCGGAGCCGCCGCCACCTGGGTGATGAAGACCTCCCCCGCCCAGGCAAGACCCGCGCCCGAACTCGTGCGACCCCCGGGATCGCGCCCCGAGACCGATTTCCTCGCCCGGTGCGTCCGCTGCGCAGAGTGCATGAAAGTGTGCATCACCGGCGGACTGCAGCCCACGCTTCTCTCCGCCGGGATCGAGGGGATCTGGACGCCGAAGCTCGTCTCCCGGATCGGCTACTGCGAATACAACTGCACGCTCTGCGGGCAGGTCTGCCCCACCCAGGCGATCGAAAAACTCGCCCTGCCGAAAAAGCAGAAGATCGTCATCGGCCTGGCGTTCGTCGACCCCTCCCGGTGCATCCCCTTCGCGCAGGGGACCCCCTGCATCGTCTGCGAGGAGCATTGCCCGACCCCGAAAAAGGCGATCGTCTTCGAGGAGCGCGCCGGGAAAGGGGGGAAACCGGTGAAGGTCCCCGTGGTGGTCACTGACCTGTGCATCGGGTGCGGCATCTGCGAGTACAAGTGCCCGGTGGTCGACCTGGCGGGGATCCGGGTGACCTCGATCGGCGAGACGCGCAACCCGGACAACCGGATTACGATCCCCGTGGGGCCGTATTCCGCGGCCGGCCTGCGACTTTTTCTTTGACAACCCCCCCCGTTGCCCGATAGATTCAACGAAAAATTTGCGGGGGGGATGCATTTTTCACTGAATCTTTCCCCCCGGTCTTCCGTTCTAATGGAGTAGGAGAGGACAACGTGGCCCATTTCTACGACAACGACAGGGACCAGGCTTCCCGCTGGGAGGAGATCGGCGGGTTCAACACCTTCCTGCTGATGGAGATACGGAACGCCATGCTGGACGTCAAGTCCGAAGATCACCCCCGCTCCGACCGGCAGGTGGTCGTGGCGGAATGGATCAAGCGTCACCCGATGTTCGATTTCCCCGACGACGAAATCGGGTGACCTGAACCTCTTATCGGATCTTTTCCTCCTCCCCCAGCCCGAGAATCTTCCGATAGATCCCGCGGATGGTTTCCGTCTCCCGCGAATAGCGGTCCTGCTGGTCCGGGGGGAGCCGGGACGGGTCGAACTGCTCGATGGAGGCATCGTGGGACAGTCGCAGGGACACTTCCAGGGAACGCAGGAAACGGTATCCCCCGTCCATCGCCAGGAAGTCTTCCTCGGACAGGACGTTCGCCCGGCGGTACTCGTAGAGGGCCTTGAGCGTGGGCCGCACGCGCAGGGAGGGGTTGCCCGGACCGTGCAGGAGCTGGAGGTACTGCACGGCGAACTCGACGTCGACGATCCCCCCGCGCCCCACCTTGAGGTTTCGCCGGTCCTGACGCTCTTTCCCCAGCTCCATCTCCATGCGCTTCCGGAGGCGGTTGATCTCGGCCGGGGCATCGGGGGGGAGAGGACGGTCGAAGATGACCCGGGCGACCATCTGCTCCACCCGCCTGCCGAACTCCCGGTCCCCCGCCACGAACCGGCAGCGGAGGAGAGCCTGACGCTCCCAGAGCTGTGCGGACTGCTCGTGGTACCGTTCGAACGCCGCCAGGGAGGAGACCAGGGGTCCCGCGTTCCCCGAGGGACGCAGCCGCGTGTCCAGGCGGTAGACGTACCCCTCCCGCGTCACCGTGGTCAGGATGGAGATCAGTCGCTGGGCCACCTTGGCGAAGTACTCGTGGTTCGACAGCTTGCGGAAATCCGCCGGGTCCTGGCCGGGCGCCGGGACGGTCTCCCCCGCGCCGGAGTAGAGAAAGATGATGTCGAGGTCGCTGTGGTAGGATAGCTCCTCGGCGCCCAGCTTTCCCATCCCCAGCACGCAGAACTCCGCCTCCCTCCCGGGTTCCCCGCCGTCCGCCACCATCGGGACTCCGAACCGGCGCGTCGTCGCCCGCTGCGCCAGGACGAGGGTGTACGACAGGAGGACCTCCGCCAGGGCGGACAACTGGAACATCCCCTCCTCGAGGGAGAGGTTGCCGGCCAGGTCGTTCATGCCGACCCGCAGCATCTCCATGTTCTTGAAGCGACGCAGCTCATCCAGCTCCTGCTCGTAATCGGCGCACCCCGCGAGCATCTCCCCCAGTTCCTTCCGCAGGTCGGACTTCGTCTTGACCGGAGGAGAGAGGTCCTTTCGCAGCAAGGTGTCCAGCAGCTCGGGGTGACGGAGGAGGTACCCCGAAAGGTACCGGCTGCTTCCGAAGAGCCGCACCAGCACGTCGATCACCTGCCGGTTCTCGAACAGCAGGGCATAGAACATCGTCCGGGCGCCGACCGCGGAGAGGAACCGCTCCGTGTGGTGGAGGGCCATGTCGGGGTCGGGAGACAAGACCACGCGGGAGAGGATCAGCGGGGCGATCTTTCCCAGATACCGCCTTGCCCTTGCCGGCATCCGGATGAACGGAGGGCCGTCCCGGAGCATCGCCACATTCCGGCGCGCCGCCTCGAGGTCGCGAAACCGAAGCGCCGAAAGCCGGTCGCCGATATCCTCCTCCTCCGAAATCGGGTACAGGACGGCGAGCACGTCCGGGGAGACTTCCGGCCCCGCCTCCGCGGGGGCCGCACGAAAGAGACGGTCGTAGATCGCCCGGACGTTCCCCGTGTGCCGGTCCACCGCCGCGTCCAGAGCCCGCGCATCGGGCAGCCCCATGGTGCGCGCCAGACGAAGCAGGTCCTCTTCCCGCTCCGGGAGGGCGTGGGTCTGCCGGTCCTGGTAGACCTGGATCCTGTGCTCGAGGGACCGCAGGAACGTGTACGCCTCCGTCAGCGTGTCGCAATCCCTCTGCGAGACGATGCCCGCCCCGACGAGCGCCCGAAGGGTCTCCACCGTCCCCCGCAGCCGCAGGTCCGGGTTCTTCCCTCCGTAGATCAGCTGGTGCGCCTGGGCGAAGAACTCGATCTCCCGGATCCCCCCCGCGCCCAGCTTGAGATCCCTCGCGTGCCTCGGCGCGCGCGCGGAGGCGATGTCGACCCGGTCCTTCATCTCCTTGATCTCCTCGAGGGAGGTGAAGTCCAGGTATTTGCGGTACACGAAGGGGGTGATGCTCCCGAGGAACTGCTCCCCGATCCAGGCGTCCCCCGCCACGGGACGCGCCTTGATCATCACCGCGCGCTCCCATGTCTGTCCCCACGACTCGTAGTAGACCTCGGCGGACCGGAGCGAGTTGGCAAGGTCCCCTTTCGTGCCGTCGGGACGGAGCCGCAGGTCGACGCGGAAGACGAACCCGTCCTCCGTGACCTCCGAGAGGATCCGGGTGACGATTTCGCAGAGCCGGACGAAATACTCGTGGAGGGTCACCGGCTCCCCTGCCCTGCCGCCCTCCGTCATCCCGCGCTCCGTCTCGTACAGGTAGATGAGATCGATGTCCGAGCTGAAGTTGAGCTCGCGCCCCCCGAATTTCCCCATCCCGAGAACGACGAAACCGCACTTCCGACGGCCCTCCGCGTCCGTCTCGATCAGGGGGGCGCCATATCGTTCGTCGAGCTGCCGACGGGAGAACCGGATCGCCCCCTCGAGGGCCGCGGACGCCAGCGAGGAAAGGTCTCCCGTCACTTCGGGAAGCGCGGCCAGCCCGGCGAGGTCGCGGGCGGCGATCCGGGCCATCTCCCGGAGCCTGAGCAGCCGCAGGCCCCTCTTGATCTCTTCCTCGTCCCCGCACCGGTCGGCCAGGTCTTTCGCATCGGACAAGAGAGCGCCGGGATCCCCCGGTTTTGCCACCCCCCCCTCGAGGAAGAGGGCGGAGAACAGCTCCCGCCGTCGCGCGATCTGTTCGGGCAGGGATTCCGATCCGCCGAGCAGGGCTCCGAGGACGGGCAGGTTTTCCGGACGCGCAACCGCCTGCTCAAGGTCCTCGGGAGGGAGGGAGTCGCACAGTTTCGACAGGTTCAGGAAATAGAGGGTGGGGTCGGGCGCCGCCCGGGCCCCCTCGAACAGCGCTTCCCACGCGGAATCCGTCCAGGGGATCCGCTTCCGGATCTCCTCGAGCAGGGGAAGGATGCGGAGGGTGTCCGCGACGCCCATCTCCCCCAGCCGGTCGCACGGGGAGTCCGGACGGGGAGGCGTCGTCACCGAACGAGCTTCCGGATCGCCCCGGGGAAGGGCGGCCGGAGCACGCCCTTTTCCGTAACGAGGGCGGTCACGTATTTCGCCGGGGTCACGTCGAATGCAGGGTTGTAGACGGGAATCCCCTCGGGGGCAACCCGCGTACCCAGAAAGTGGGCCACCTCCCTGCCGTCCCGCTCCTCGATGGGGATCGCCTTCCCGGTGCGGGCGGAGGGGTCGATGGTGGATACGGGGGCGGCCACGTAGAAGGGGACCTTGTGCGCGCGGCACAGGACGGCCAGCCCGTACGTGCCGATCTTGTTCGCCACGTCGCCGTTGGCGGCAATCCGGTCCGCGCCGACGATCGCCGCCTGGACCTTCCCGTCCCCAAGGATCGTTGCGGCCATGGAGTCCGTAATCAGGGTGCAGGGGATGCCGTCCTTCATGAGCTCCCACGCGGTCAGCCGGGCCCCCTGGAGAAACGGACGGGTCTCGCCCACAAACACGTGGAGTTTCTTCCCCGCCGCCACGGCCGCCCGGATCACCCCCAGCGCCGTGCCGTACCCCGCCGTCGCGAGAGCCCCGGCGTTGCAGTGGGTGATCACGGAACCCGACTTGAGAAGCTTCGCGCCATGGGCCCCCATCCGCCTGTTGGCGGCGACGTCCTCGTCCCGGATTGCCATCGCCTCCTTCTCGAGATGGTAGGCGGCCCCCTCGGGCTCGTCGGGCAGCCTCTCCGCCGCCTTGCGCATCCGGTCGATCGCCCAGAACAGATTCACGGCCGTGGGCCGGGTGGCCCCGAGCTCCTCCGCGGCCTTGCGGAACTCCTCGCGCCACGGAAGCCTCTTGCGGATGGCGTTCTGCACGGCCAGCACCAGACCGAACGCCGCCGCCACACCGATCGCGGGCGCACCCCGAACCACCATCGTCCGGATGGCGTGGGCCACCCCCGACGCCTGGGAAATGCGCGTCACCGACTCCCGCAGCGGAAGGACGCGCTGGTTGAGCAGGAGCAGCGCGTCCCCCGTCCATTCCAGGGTGGGGACCATCCGGCCGTCTCCGCCGGGGACCGTCGTCATCGGCCTTCTCTCCGCTCGTGAAATCGCGCCACCTGCTCCCCCACCCGGCTCCGCAGCTCGCGCGGGGAGAGGGAGGGAGCCACCACCTTTCCCCCCTTCATCGCCGGGCGGAGAAGGGGTTCCGTCGGGGAGCCGCAGCGGCACGGCCCCGCGGCCGCAGCCTCCGGGACGATGCCGCGATGGCCGCACGACCCGCACCGGACGACCTGCTTGCCGCCGGAGAGTTTCCCCCGCTTCGCGAACGGCCTTCCCTCCACCTCCACGATGTCCAGGGCGAAGTCGATCGTGGGGGCGTTGCTGATGCAGGTCCCCACGCCGAAGCCGTCCACCACGTCCCGCAGGGAGGAGATGTCCTCCTCGCCCAGCCCCCCGGAGACGACGATCCGCACGTGGGAGAATCCCCTCAGGTCGAGTTCCCATCGGACCTCCCGGACGATCCTCCGGAAGTTCCCCCGCCGCGAGGAGGGGGTGTCGAGACGGACCGCGGCCAGCCTCTTTCCCAGGGCCTCCGCGGCGCGGATCGCCTCGAACTTCTCGTCCTGGAGGGTGTCGATCAGGCAGACGCGGGGGACATCCGGCGGCACCGCGTCGTCGAACCCCCGGAGCGCCTCGACGGTGTCCCCGAGCACCAGGATAAGGGCGTGCGGCATCGTCCCCTGGGGGATCTCGCCCAGGTACGCCGCGCTGCGCACGACCGATACGCCGTCGGCCCCCCCCACGAAGGCGTGGCGGTCGATGAGGGTGGAAAGCGCGGGGTGCATGCGTCGCGCCCCGAAGCTCAACACCGTCCGGTCCCCGGCCAGCCGCTTGATCCGGGAGGTCTTCGTGGCGATCCCGGAGGCCTGGCAGAGGATGCCGAGCATCGCCGTCTCCATCTCGCAGAACTCGCCGTACGGCCCCTCGACGGCAAGGACCGGCTCCTCGAGCAGAAAGAGAGCCCCCTCCTCCATCGCCAGCATGTCCACGTTCCTCCCCTCGAAGAGGGAAAGCATCTCGTCCCTCCCGGCCAGGATGGCGTGCTCGTACCCGTCGGGGAACCGCTTGACGTACACCTCCGCCTTCACCCGCACGGCGTCCTTTCCGAGGCTCTTCAACACCTCCCTCGTGCGGACGAAGTAGACGTCCGTCGTGTCCCCGCGGCGGATCTCTTCCTGGCTGGGGATCGGGTTCATCACCGTCGCTCCTTTCCGGGTGCTGCGGGTCCTAATTCCCGCTTCATATCGGGCTGACGCCCCGAGGAGTGTCCCCTCCCGGTGCCCGAGGCTCGCGGGGGATTCCCCTCCGCTACGCTCGCGACCTGCGCCCGCTCGCTGCGGGTTCCGCTCGTCGGAACGGACCCCGCCAGGCGGGGGTACTTCTCTCTCGCTCCACACGCCACTCCGGGGAACCCCCCGCTGCGCCTGGCTCCGGGAGTCAGGCGCGGACACTTTACCGTAGTGAAGACCCCACTATCGTTTTTCAGCGCGCCGGACCACGCGCACGCCCAGCACCTTCTCCATCTGGTCGAGCGCGAACCGGTGCGACTTCCCGTCCAGCCCCGCCACGAGCGACTCGTTCACGATGACGTCGTAGCCGCGCATCGCGGCGTCCGCCGCGGTGTACAGGATGCAGATATGGGTGACGCATCCGGAGAGCGAAACCGACCGGATGCCGTGCCGGCGGAGGACGGTTGGAAGGGTGGTGCGGAAGAATCCCGAGTAGGTCTTCTTCTCCACGACCACGTCTCCGGGTTCCGGCGCGATCTCGCTTGCGACGGCGGCCCCCTTCGTCCCGGCCACGGCGTGGGGCGGCCACCCCATCCGGGCGAACTCCGGATCGTTTTTCCTGTGGGAATCGCACACGTACACCACGAGATCCCCCTCCCGGCGCGCGCGGGAGATACGGCGTGCGATCGCCGGAAGGATCTTCCTCGTCTGCGGGACCTCGAGCGGCGCCCCGGGCCGCACGAAATCCTCGAGCATGTCGATCACCAGAAGCGCGCTTCTCTTTCCCGCCATCTCCCCCCCTATTTCCCCGGAAGGATCTTCTTGAAGATCCCTTCCACTTCCCGGAACGGATCCTCTTTTTTCGGTTTCATCCCGGGCGCGGCGTTGTCCGTTCCGGGGGCGGTCCCGATCCCCGGAATCGCACCGGTCAGCCCCCGGAGGACCTTTTGCGCCACCCCGGCAGCGAGCGCCGCGGGGTCGATCGACACCGCCGGGGACGTGAGCGGACCCGTCATCACCAGCGGGATTTCCACGCGGCCGCCCTCCCCGACCAGGAACTTCCCCGCCCCTCCCCGAACGCGATCCGACATCTCCCGGGAGAGCCGGAGCACCCCGCGGAAGTCGATCGTCCGGTCGAACCCGATGGCGGCCGATCCGGTAAGCCCCATCTTCTCGGAGAGGACCCGAAGCGCCTCCGTCTTGATCTTCCCGTTCTCCACCCGGAAATCCGCCGAGAGGTCGGAAAATACCGTATCTCCCCTTCCCGCACGCCCGGACGGGGCCGCGGCCGCAATCGCCCCGAGGCCGGCCAGGCCCGCCGCCGTCGCGAGGAGATCCACACCCTTGATTTTACCACCGGCGATCTTCACGGACCCCGATCCCGCTCCCGTGCGCGAGAAATCGGCAAAGTCCTTCATCCCTCCCCCGATCTCCGCCGAGAGGGTGACCGGGCCGGAAAGGAAGTCCTTCATCGTCGTCTTGCGGGAGAGGATCTCCTCCGCGGCCAGGTCCTTCACCGCGACCTTCACCCGGAAGTCCGGGGAAGGGGCGCCAAGACCGAGGCGCCCGGACAGCGCGACATCCCCGCCGTACATCCGGGCACTTACGGAGTCGAGAAACAGGGTCCCTCCCTCGTACCGGATCTTTCCCCGGAGGTTCTGGAACTCCACCCCCCTCGCCTTCCCGGCGTCGATCGCCAGGTTGACGCGGGCTGCCACCTCACGGCTTTTTTCCGCCTTCGTCCCTTCCTTCTTCGGCGTCGGTTCCTTCCCCTCCTTTTTCCCGCCCGCTTCCTCCGGCGGGAAAAGCGCGTCCACATCCAGATACGCCATCCGGAAATCGACTTCGCCCGCGGGCTTTTCCCCCAGGGCGGCCTCCCCCTGCAAGGAAAACCGCTGTCCGTTGAGAAGCCCCGCGAGGGGGCGAAACCTCACCGCCCCGTCCGTAAGCTCCACGCGGCCGTCCACCGCCCGAAGTTCGATCCGCCTCCCCGGCACCTGGAACCCCACGTCCCCGAGATCGACCGCGATTTCGTACCTCTCCCTTTCGCCGGTCCGGTCGAGCCGCCCCTTCCCCGCGGCCGCCAGGCGCCCCGCCGGGGACCATTTCGAAAGCATCCCCGCCCCGGGGATCTTCCCGAAGTCGGCGAGGGAGGAGATCTTCGCGGAGATCGCCCATTCCCGTCCCCCCGTTCCGGGATTCACGACGGCGTTCCCGGTCACGGAGAGCGGGGGAAAGCGCAGGTCCATGTTCGAGAGGAGCAGCCGTCCGGGGGAATAGCGCCCCGTTGCGGCGATCGTGCACGGGGCGTCGACGACTTTGCGCAGTTCCGGGTCCGCGCTGAGCGTCGCGCCCATGCGGGTCAGGTCGGCCTTGACGGTGAAGCCCGGCGACCCAAGGGTTCCGGCGACGTTCACGGAAAGGGGGACGACCCCCTCGAGACGCGCTTTCGCGAGGCGTTCCGGCGGATCCGGGAACATCGCCTGGATCTTCCCCATTTCCACGCCGGGGAAGGAGATCGCAAGGTCGACCGCGAAAGGCTGCTGCGAGGGGAAGACTTTTCCCTCCACCGCCACCTTCTGCCCGAACAGCGTCCCCTCGCCGCGGAGCGCGTCTGCGGGGCGGCCGGTTCCCGCCTCCCGCCCGCCGGCCACCCGTACGACGAGCGAAATATCGCCCCGCACCCTCCCCTCGATCCGGGTCTTGACCTCGATCTCCTTCTGCGTCTCCCCGATCCCCGACACGCGGAGGGTGAACGGGGAGATCTCCCAGGCGCTATCCCTGCCGGCTTTCTCCTCCTGGCGGAAGAAGAGCTTCGCCTCCTCGACGCGAATCTCCCTCACCGCCACGGCCACCTTTTCCTTAGGTTTTTCCGCTGGCGCGGCGGCGGTTGGCTTCTCCTCCTTCGCGAGCCGGGCGACGATATCCGTTGCGGAGTGGGTCCCGTCGAGATAGCGGCGAAACCGGACCTCCGGCCGGCGCAGGATGAACTTCGTAAACTCCGTCCTTCCGGAAAAAAGCGGCGCGATCGCCAGCCGGATTTCCGCCTCCGGCACCGACAGGAGCCGCTCGCCGGGATGGCGCGCGTCCCCGGAGACCGTAAGCTGCGTAACCTTCACGCCGATTCCGGGAAACAGGGACAGGGAAAGGCCGGACAGGCCGATCGTGCGTCCGGTCTTCTCTTCGAGGGCCGCCACGATGCGGGGACGGAAGGAATCGAGCGACACCAGCCGGGGGAGCAGGAGAACCGCGATCACGAGAAAGAACCCGACGACTGCCGCGACGATCCCTGCCTTCCGCATGGTCCCCTCCTAGTGCACTAGCCGAGTCTGGCCTTCAATAACTCCTGGACCACCCTCGGGTTCGCCTTTCCCCTCGTCTCCCTCATGACCTGCCCCACAAAGAAGGAGAGGAGGCCGCTCTTGCCGGCGCGATAGCTCGCGACCTCCTTCGGGTTCGAGGCGATGATCCTGTCCACGATCGCCTCGAGCGCCCCCGCGTCGGAGACCTGGGTCAGCCCTTTCTCGTCCCGGATCTGCCGGACGGGCTTGCCCGTAGCGATCGCGGTCTCCACCAGCGTCCTGGAGGCCGTGGCGGAGATCGTCCCGGTCTCGCGGTCCTCCACGACGTGGGCGATCGCCTCGGGCGCAAGCTTTCCGGCGATGATGGCCTCTTTCCACTGGATGCACTCGTTCGCGGTCACCTTCGGATTCACCCCGAAGGCGGCGACCGACGCCTCGAAGAAGTCGGCGAGCGCGCGGGAGGAGGAGAGAAGCTCCGCGTCGTAGCGGGGAACCCCGTAGCGGGAGGAGATCCGGGGGATCTTTTCCCCGGGGAGCTCGGGGATCGTTTTCCGCAGCTCCTCGATCCACGCCTCGTCGAGATGGAGGGGGAGAAGGTCGGGGTCGGGGAAGTACCGGTAGTCGTGCGCCTCCTCCTTGCCGCGCATCGAGAGGGTCACGCCGGAGTCGGCGTCCCACAGGCGGGTCTCCTGCACCACCTTGCCGCCGTCCTCGATCCGCTCCACCTGGCGCCGGATCTCGTACTCAAGGGCCTTCTCCACGTTCCGGAAGGAGTTCATGTTTTTGAGCTCCGCCCTGGTCCCGAATCCTGTCTGCCCCTTCGGCCGGACGGAGACGTTCGCGTCGCAGCGGAACGACCCTTCCTCCATGTTCCCGTCGCAGACTTCCAGGTAGACGAGGATGTCCCGCAGGCGGCGCAGGTACGCGCCCCCCTCCTCCGGCGTCCGGATGTCGGGTTCGGAGACGATCTCCATGAGGGGGACCGAGCAGCGGTTGAGATCCGAAAGCGACGTCTGCGCCCCGGAAAAGGCCCCGGCGTGGACGAGCTTGCCCGCATCCTCCTCCAGGTGGATGCGGGTGATCCCGATCCGCCGGGTCGCGCCGTCCCCCCCGATCTCGATATGCCCGGAGACCGCCAGGGGCAGTTCGTACTGCGAGATCTGGTACGCCTTCGGCAGGTCCGGGTAGAAGTAGTTCTTCCGCGCGAAGACGCTTCTTGCCTGCACGAGGCAGGAGGTGGCCAGCGCGGTGCGGATGGCGAACTCCACCGCCTTTCGGTTCAGGACCGGCAGGACGCCCGGCATCCCCGTGCAGACGGGGCAGGTGTTCTCGTTGGGGGGCGCCCCGAACTTCGCCGAGCAGGCGCAGAAGATCTTGCTCCGGGTCGCGAGCTGGGCGTGGACCTCCAGGCCGATGACCGCTTCGAACTCCATCCCCCTATCCTCCCGCAAGCGGCGCCACCCGCGGCAGCGGGATCTCCCGCTCGATCGCGGCGGCCGCGGCGAAGAGCGCCTCCTCGTCGAAATGCCTTCCCAAAAGTTGCGCCCCGATCGGGAGGCCGTCGGACGAGAAGCCGCACGGCACGGAGATCCCCGGGATCCCCGCCAGGTTGCACGGGATCGTGTAGATATCCGAGAGGTACATGGTCAGCGGGTCGTCCACCTTCTCCCCGATGCGGAACGCCGGCGTGGGGGAGGTGGGGGTGAGGATCACGTCGACCCGGGCGAACGCTTCCGAGAAATCCCGCCTCAGGAGCGTGCGCGCCTTCTGCGCCTTCCCGTAGTACGCCTCGTAGTACCCCGCAGACAGCGCGTAGGTCCCGATCATGATCCGCCGCTTGACCTCCGCCCCGAATCCCTCCGCGCGCGTCCGGGACATCATCTCGATCAGCCCCTTCGCTCCGTCCGTCCGGTACCCGTACCGGACCCCGTCGTAGCGCGCGAGGTTGGAGGACGCCTCCGCGGGGGCGATGATGTAGTACGTCGCCAGGGCGAATCCTGTGTGCGGCAGGGAGATCTCGACCGGCACGACGCCCCGGGATACCAACGCCGCGAGCGCCTTCTCCACCGCGGCCCGGACGGCCGGGTCCAGCCCTTCGGCGAAATATTCCTTTGGCAGTCCGACCCGCATCCCCTTCACCCCCCTGCCGGTAGCGGCGAGGTAGTCCGGCACCGGGACGTCGACCGAGGTGGAGTCCCTCCGGTCGTGCCCCGCGATGACCGAGAGGACGGCCGCCGCGTCGGGAACGGTCCGGGCGATCGGCCCCCCCTGGTCGAGAGACGACGCGAAGGCGATCATTCCGTAGCGGGAGACGCGGCCGTAGGTCGGCTTCATCCCCACGACGCCGCACAGGGCCGCCGGCTGCCGTATCGACCCGCCCGTGTCCGTCCCCACTCCGGCGAAACAGAGCCCCGCCGCCACGGAGGCCGCCGTCCCCCCGGAGGAGCCTCCCGGGATCCTGTCCGTCGCCCACGGGTTGAGGGTGGGGCCGAACCAGGATGTCTCCGTGGAGGACCCCATCGCGAACTCGTCCATGTTCTGCTTCCCGAGAAGGATCGCGCCGGCGTCCCGGATCTTCCCGGTGACCGTGGCGTCGTACGGCGGGTCGAAGTTGTGCAGGATCCGGCTCCCGCAGGTGGTGCGGATCCCCTTGGTGCAGAAGATGTCCTTGAGCCCCACGGGGACCCCGTGCAGCGGCCCCCGCACCTCGCCCCGGGCAAGCTCCTCGTCGCGGGCGGCAGCCTCCCGCATCGCCGATTCCGGGAGGACCGTGATGAAGCCGTTGATCTTCGGGTTGAGCCGCTCGATCCGGGAGAGAAGCGCGCGGGTCAGCTCCCGGGAGGAGATCTTCCTGTCGCGAACCGCCTTCGCGGCGTCAAGAAGCGTCCACTCGTGCACGGGGATCTCCGCCATTCCTTTTAGTCCTCGATGATCCGCGGCACGCGGAAGAAATCCTCTTCCCGGTCGGGGGCGTTCTTCAGGATCTCCTCCTTCCCTCCGAAGGGATCGACGGAGTCGTCGCGAAACGGCGTCCCCATCTCCACGGCATGGGAGGTGGGGACGACGCCCTTCGTGTCGAGTCGTTCGAGCTGCTGGATGGTATCGAGGATGTGGGCCAGCTGGTCCCGCATCCTGTCCGCCTCGGCCGAAGAGAGCGCCAGCCGGGCGAGCCGGGCCACGTGCAACACCTCTTCCCTGGTGATCGCCATCCGGATCTCCCTGTTTTCTTGATGTTTTCAATGTATCACAGGTCAGCGGGGGAGGGACACTCCCGCCGGGGACATCCCCGATAGCGTGCTCCGTTTGGAAAGCGCAGCAGCCGCAGGAGTGGGGGCGCAGTGAGACCGGCCTCAAGGGGTCCGTTGCCGAAGAGGCCGAGCACCGAGAGGGTCGATGCGCCGCTTCCGGCGAGGCGCCCGACCGAAGCGTACCCGCTGCGGTACGGTGAGGGGGGGCAACGAAGCCGAAGCGGATGCAGCGGCCCTCGAATGCCGGGATCTGAGGGAATGTACCCCTGGAGACCGGAGCGCAGCCTTGCAGGTGCACCGCACGGCGAGCCACGAACGGAGCCCCCCTCCGAGGCTGCGGAGCCGATCCCGGCGCCCTCCCAACGGGGCGCGCAGATGCGGCACCCGCCGCAGGCGAGGAAGAGTTCTTAGGAACGTCCCTGGGGGGGACACTCCTGCGTCGGGAAAAGATAACAGCCAGGAATGTCCCCCGGTATGATGGAAACATGTCGACCCGCCGGTACTTCGCCACCACGAGCAAGGGGCTCGAGACCGTGCTGTCGGAGGAGATCCGGGCGCTCGGGGGAGAAATGGTCGCGGCGGCGCCCGGGGGAGTCTCCTTTTCCGGGGACACCGGGCTCGGCTA
>DATEXR010000221.1 GCA_035256765.1 Candidatus Deferrimicrobiaceae bacterium
CATTCGGTCAATTCATAGGAGGACCGCCTAAAGGAGAAATGGAAATGTCGCTGAGGGAGCAACTCGCGCAATTCGATGCATCCCGGAACCGGACGCCGGAGATCGTGGCGATTCTGAAGCGGGGCACCGAAACCGTGAAGGCGTCCGGGGTGGCGGGCCTGCAAATCGGGGAACGCGCTCCGGACTTCGCGCTTCCGAACCAGCGGGGAGAGACGGTGAGGCTTTCCGACCGCCTGTCCAAGGGACCCGTGGTCCTCAGCTTCTACCGGGGGGTCTGGTGACCGTACTGCAACCTGGAGCTGGCAGCTCTGGCGAAGGGATTGCCCGTGATCCGGTCGCTCGGCGCGGACCTGGTGGGCATCAGTCCGGAACTTCCGGACAACACGCTCACGATGGCGGAGAAGCACGCCATCCCCATCGATATCCTGAGCGATGCGACGAGCGAGGTGTTGAAAACGTACCGGCTGTGGTTCACGGTACCCGCGGAGGTCAAGGCCCTTTACCTGGAGAAGTTCGGCCTCAACCTGGAGAAGTACAACGGCGCGGGACGGTGGGAGCTTCCGGTTCCGGCAACCTACGTGCTGGACAAGAGCGGCATCGTCCGCGCAGGGCAGGCGGACCCGGATTACACCGTGCGCATGGAGCCGGCGGAAGTCGTGGCTGCGATCCGGGAAATCGCAGGCGGGTGAAGGAGCAACACGCAACGGTCTGTGCGGGCTGATCACGACGGTCATCGTGGCATCCGTGAGCCTCTTGCTAATTTTCGGTTTTCGCCTGAACGGCCTGGTGATTTCACACGGATGAACGCCTGCGGGTCCCATCGAACGCAACGCCTCCGGGTGCCGCGGGCGCGAACCCTTTCCCGGAGATGAAGGATATCCGTTCGTGAACCTCCTGTGGCTCAAGCTCATCCTGACGCCGCTCTTTATCACGGTCATCGCCCTGGCGGGGCGGCGCTGGGGTCCCGCCGTGGGCGGCTGGATCGCCGGCCTCCCTCTCACCTCGGGGCCGGTTTCCCTGTTCCTGGCCTTGGAGCAGGGCAGGGCGTTCGCCGGGGACGCCGCGGTGAGCTCCCTGGCGGGCGGGGCCGCCGTGGGGGTGTTTTGTCTCGCCTACGCCTTGACCGCTGTGCGCAGGGGGTGGATGGCGAGCACCGCCTGCGGGTTGACGGTTTTCCTCGGCGGCGCCGTCCTGTTGCGTTTCCTGCCGTTGTCCCTGTGGCCGACCTTCGGTGCCGTTATCCTCATTCTCCTCGGGGTGTGGTTCCTCTTGCCGACTCCCGATCGGCGGTTCCTCGACGTGTCGTCCCCCTGGTGGGATCTTCCCGCCCGCGCCGTCGTCGCCACCGCGATGGTGATCCTTCTGACCGGCGGGGCGCAGGTCCTCGGGCCGAGGTGGAGCGGTCTTCTCGCGCCGTTCCCCCTGTTCGCCAACGTGACGGTGGCCTTTGCCCACCGGAACCAGGGGCCGCAGGCCGGCCTGGCCGTGTTGCGGGGGATCGCCATGGCCCTGTTCGCCTTCGCGGTCTTCTTCCTGCTCGTCGTCGGTCTTCTCCCCCATGTGGGGATCGGGTGGACCTACGCCCTGGCCGCCGCCGGGGCGGTCGCCGTCAACGGACTTTCCCTGCGGGGACTCCACGGATAACCGGGAGGGGCTCTTTCCGGCGGGCTACGGATAGAGCTGCGTCGTTGCCCACCCCTCGGCCGTCCGGTCGTACCGGAGACGGTCGTGGAGGCGATTTTCGCGGCCCGTCCAGAACTCGAAGGCGCGCGGGATGACGCGGTAGCCCCCCCAGTGGGGCGGACGGGGGACCGGCCCCCCCTGGTGCCTTGCCTCGATCTCCCGCACCCGCGCCTCGAGCGTCTCCCCGAACGGAAGAACCCGGCTCTGGTCCGACGCCCACGCGCCGATTTGGACGCCCCGCGGGCGTCCCGCGAAGTAGGCGTCCGATTCCTCGGGCGCCGTCTTTTCCACCGCTCCCTCGATTCGAACCTGCCGGTTCAGGGATTCCCACCAGAAGAGGAGGGCTGCTCGGGGGGAATCCGCGATCTCTCCGCCTTTGCCGCTTCCGTAGTTCGTATGGAAAACGAATCCTTTGGCGTCGAAGGAGCTGAGCAGCACCATGCGGGACGCAGGGCTTCCGTCGGCGCGTACGGTCGACAGGGACATCGCGTTGGGCATGGGAAGCGACGATCGGTTCGCCTCGTCGTACCAGTCGCAAAAAAGAGCGAACGGGCCCGGGTTTTCCACGAGTTGCCCCATGCTCTTTCCTCCCTTCCCCCCGGATTCCCGGATTGTTCGACCCCGGACGAAGGAAGGGATCACTCCCCCGGGATGACTTCACTATGGTCGCGAGAACGCCGCTTCCGCTTTTTCCCTTCCGATCCGGATCAGTTCGCGCGCCCGGTAGATCTCGTACACGCCGCAGACGTCCCGCGGGATCTCGATCAACACCTCGGGGGAATATGCCGCCAGCTGGAACCGGGCGATCATGTCCTGCATGGTGTCCATCGAGCGGAACATGATATCGGACCATCCCAACGTTTCTTTCCTGACGCTCCGTTGCTGGGAGAGATCGGCGAGGAACTGGACGATGCGTTGGCGATAGCTCCCCGTTTCGTCGTCGTCCGGGCCCTCTTCCCCATCGGCGGCCTCGAGGTCGCCCGTCGGTTGCGCGCTTGCGTTCACGGCGACCGTCAGGTCCGTGCGGTCCCGTAAGGTCGGGCCGATCGGGACCGGATTGACCAGGCCGCCATCGACGAACTGCCGTCCTTCGATCGTGTGGGGGGTAAAGATCATGGGGATCGCGATCGAGGCGCGAATTGCGTCGAAAAGGGGACCTCGGCTCAACCAGACTTCCTTGCCGTTCCGGATATCCGTGGCCACCGCGGTAAAGGGAACGGGGAGGTCTTCGATGTTTTGATCCCCGATCAACTCCTGGAGCACGCCGATCACCCGCTCCCCCTTGAACAGCCCGGAGCTTCCGAAGGAAAGGTCCAGCAGGCGGATGACGTCCATGCGCTGCAGGTTCGTGACCCAGCGGGTGAACAGGTCCAGCTTGCCCGCGGCATAGATGCCTCCGATCAAGGCACCCATGGAGGACCCGGCGATGGAGCGGATTGCGTAGCCGTTCTCCGTGAGCCAGTCGATCACCCCGATGTGCGCCAGGCCCCTGGCGCCGCCGCTGCCCAGCACAAGCGAAACCGTGGGTTTGGGCCGCGCCATCTTTTTTTCTCTCCCGGAACCGACGGCCACGGAAATCTCCCCCCCTGGAACCGCACGTCATCGCCTGCGCCCCGGATGCGCCCGGGGGACATCGGATGGACCAATGATATCGCATTCCGCCCATGTTCCGTATTTGCTCCTGGGATTCGTCCTGGAGGGTCGGGGGGATGTTCTAACCTCACCGGGGACATCATTCCGGGGGTAAGAACAGGGACGTTCCTAAGAACTCTTTCTCCCCTGCGGCGTGTGCCGCGGTCGGGTGGACGGCTGCGAGTGTCGGCTCCCGTGGACCCGGGCTCACCGGCCTCCAGAGATCCATTCCTTCAGATCCCGGCATTCGAGGGCCGCTGCATCCCCGCCGGCTTCGTTGCCCGCCCTCACCGTACCGCGGCGGGTACGCCTCGGCCGGGCGCCTCGCCGGACGGGGCGCATCGACCCTCTCGGTGCACGGCCTCTTCGGCAACGGACCCCTGGAGGCCGGTGCGCAGCCGTGCAGGTTGACCGCACGGCGAGCCACGAACGGAGCCCCCCTCCGAGGCTGCGGAGCGATAGCCGCCCGCGAGCCCCTGGCACCGGGAGGGAAATCCCTCAGGACGTCGGCCCGATAGGAGACCGTAATTACGAGATGCAGCAAGGATGTGAGCTTCCGGTCGGAGAGTCATCGGGATGTTGTCGATCCCTTTGCGATCGCGGAGGCGAATGCCGGATCGACGAAAATCTGCCGCAGTTTTCCTCCGGCACGGTCGCGGGAGGGACGTTCCTGCGTCGTTTCCACTTCGGCCGATGCCAATCCCTGCGCAGAAAGGAACGCACGCAGCCGGCCGGCGACATCGTCGCACACCCTGATCCGGTCCTGTCCGGGGGCTTCCTCGACGCGAAGGCGCAGGAGGGCGGGGCCCGCCTGGATGATCTGGTAGGACCGCACTCCGGGGGTCTCCTCGACCACCGTGCAGAGCGCCATCGGCAGGAGCGGGACCGACCCGCCCGATTGCGACCGAAGGGAAAGAACCTCGTCCCGGCGGCCTTCCACCCGGATCCCCGGCAACGGGCTTCCGCAGGGGCACGGGCCGGGAATTTCCGTCACGCTGTCGCCCAGGTCGTACCGCAGGATCGGCTGCACGCGGTTGGCCAGGTTGGTGAGGAGGGCGGTGTGCGAAGGACGGCCCGCGGGGACCGGCCGGTACCGCTCGTCCACCGGCTCCAGGATCACCCAGTCGGCGTTCACATGCAGCCGGCCGTGTCCGCAGTCGAACGCGATCCCCATGAACTCGGATGCGGCGTACGTGTCCCGCACGGGGCAGCCGAACGCCGATGCGATCGTTTCCCGTGCAACGGGGGAGAGTCCCTCCGCGCCGGAAAGCGCGAGCACGGGGTCGATTCGCAACGCGCCGGCCTCCCGTTCCTGCGCCAATA
Source organism: Candidatus Deferrimicrobiaceae bacterium (assembly GCA_035256765.1). NCBI lineage: Bacteria > Candidatus Deferrimicrobiota > Candidatus Deferrimicrobia > Candidatus Deferrimicrobiales > Candidatus Deferrimicrobiaceae > Candidatus Deferrimicrobiaceae bacterium. The sequence continues at coordinate 4,639 of DATEXR010000221.1, forward strand.
CCGCCATCGCCGTGGGATAGGTGCCCAGCACCGCGGGCCGGAAGTCGTTCAGCTTTTCCACCAGTTCGGGCAGCGGCAGGAGAAGGGAGAAGGTCCGGTTGTTTCTCGAAAGAATTGGATGCCCCCGGTGGGCGAGACCGTCGATCACGCTGCTCGTGAAATGCCCCCCCGTGGCGATGACCGTTGCCGTTCGGCAGTTTTGCCGGAGAAAGGACCAGAGCGCGTGAGGCGTTAGAAGGGGAAGAAAACGGCGCACGGCCGCCAGGGCCAGGTAGACCGACGCGGC
>DATEXR010000222.1 GCA_035256765.1 Candidatus Deferrimicrobiaceae bacterium
AGCGACGCAAGCAGCGGGCCGAGGGGGCTGGCGAACCGAAGGAGCCGCAAGCGCTCCTTCGCACGGTGGATCTGCGCTCGGTACGGGTCTCGACGGTGCGCACGATTGGGGCGGAGTACGTGGGGGTGGCGCAGGCGCGGCGGTTGGGGCTGGAGCGGATCCTTGCCGAAGCGGGGCTGAGGGAGACGGAACTCAGGGGGGCATTGGCGTTGATCGTGGGACGTCTGGTAGCCCCTGCCAGTGAGCGTGCGACGCGGATCTGGCTGCGCGAGCGCAGTGGGCTCTCGGAGCTTCTGGGGGCGCAGATCAAGGGTCTTTCGCTGAACGCTCTGTATCGGTTGACCGACGCGCTGTACGAGCGCAAGGGGCAGATCGAGAAGGCGCTGCGAGGGACGGAGCGGGAGCTATTCGATCTGAAGGAGCAGGTGATCCTCTACGATCTGACCAACACGTACTTCGAGGGTTGTCACTATCAGAGTACGGAACTGGCCCGGGGGAAATCGAAGGACCGCAGGAGCGACTGTCTTCTGATGACCGTGGGGCTGGTGGTGGACGAATGGGGTTTTGCCAAGCGCAGCGAGCTGTTCGCCGGGAACGCGAGCGAACCGAAGACGATGAAGCAGATGCTCGAAGATCTGGGAGCGGCCGCTGGAGCGACGGTGATCGTCGACGGGGGAATCGGGACAGAGGAGAACCTCAAGAAGTTGCGGGAGTGGGGGTATCAGTATATCTGCGTGGCGCGGGGCCGACCGTTGGAGGGTGAGGATGATAGCGAGGAGGGGATGCTACTGATCCGGGCCGAGCGGGAGAAGATCGTCCGCGGCAAGCTGGTCAAGACGGAGGGGGAGTGGGTGCTGCGCTGCCACAGCAGCGAGCGGGAAGCCAAGGAGCAGGGGATGAAGAGGGGCTTCCAGAAGCGCTTCGAAGAGGGGCTGGAGGGAATCCGGGCCTCCCTGAGCACGAAGAGGGGGACGAAGAACTACCAGAAGGTGCTGGAGCGCATCGGCAGGCTCAAGGAGCGCTCCCACGGGATCCACGGCTACTACGACATCGAAGTGCACCAGAAAGGACAGATCGCCACCGACATCCGCTGGAGCTTCACTCGCGCCAAGGAGGCCGATGAGCGGTACTCGGGCCACTATTACCTGCGGACCAGCCGTGACGATCTGGATGAGAAGAACCTGTGGGAGCTGTACATCACCCTGGGGGGAATCGAGGACTCCTTCCGCTCGCTCAAGGGGGAGTTGGGACTGCGGCCGGTCTTCCACTTCAAGGAGCAGCGGATCAAGGCGCACCTGTTCATCACGGTGCTTGCCTATCATCTGCTGAGCGCGATCCGCCACCGGCTGCGGGATCGCGGGTACCTGGCGCGTTGGTCGACCATCCGCGCCAAGCTCTCGACGCATGTCATGAGCACCGTTTCCATGACGAGCGATACGGGCAGCAGGATCGGCATCCGGACCCCCAGTAGCCCGGAGGTTCCCGTTCGTGACATCTACCGTGCCTTGGGACTGCGGATCAACCCGATCCCCGTGCGTCGTTCGGAGCGCGCCGAGATGTAGGGACCATACCGATGGCCCCCACCCTTCTGCCGTAAGGAATTAGCCGCTACCCCCGGTGAACTTGGGCTAGGGCCGCTTCCGTGGCTCGATCTTCGTGAACCCCGTGTAGGCCGCGATCTTTGCCGGCAGGACGACCGATCCGTCGGACTGCTGAAAGTTCTCGAGCAGGCCGACGAGGGCGCGCGACACGGCCACGGCCGTGCCGTTCAGCGTGTGCACGAAGGCGTTCTTTCCCGCCTCCCGGAACCGGATGCCCAGCCGCCGGGCCTGGAAATCCGTGCAGTTCGACGCGCTCGTGATCTCCCCGTACTCCCCGCCCTCGCCCCGGCACGGCATCCACGCCTCGAAGTCGTACTTTCGGTACGCCGGCCCGCCCAGGTCGCCGGTGCACGTGTCCACGATCCGGTACGGCAGCTCGAGGCCCTGGAAGATGCGTTCCTCGATGCCGACCAGCCGGTCGAGCATCGCGTCCGAGCCCGAGGGATGGCAGTACACGAACATCTCGACCTTGGTGAATTGATGCACCCGGTAGAGTCCCTTGGAGAATTGGCCCGCGGCGCCCGCCTCGCGGCGGAAGCAGTGCGACAGTCCGCACAGCAGCAGCGGCAGGCTCCCGGCCTCGAGCACCTCGCCCGCGGCGATCGGCGCCTCGGGGTGGCTCATGTTCGGGAGCTTCAGCGCCTCCTCGGCCAGCT
>DATEXR010000223.1 GCA_035256765.1 Candidatus Deferrimicrobiaceae bacterium
TGAAGACCTTCACCCCATCCGGGGTCGTCGGCATGTTGGCCCCCTCGCCGATGGCGATGCAGCCGTTTTTCACGAGCTTCTTGGCATCCTTCCCCGTGACCTCGTTCTCGGTCGCCGAGGGGAAGGCCACGTCGCACGGGATGTCCCAGATGTTCCCGTTGGGGGTGAACTTCGCGCTCTTGTGGTACTCGCAGTAATCCTTGATGCGTCGCCGCTCGACCTCCTTGAGCATCTTGAGCGTTTCCAGGTTGATCCCCTTCTCGTCGTGGATCACCCCGTTCGAGTCGCTCACCGCGACGACCTTTCCTCCCAGCTGGTGCACCTTCTCCAGCGTGTAGATCGCCACGTTCCCGGACCCGGAGACGACGACCTTCTTCCCCTTGAGGCCGTTCTTCCGGTGCTTGAGCATCTCCTCGACGAAGTAAGTGCAGCCGTACCCGGTCGCCTCGGTGCGCACCTGGCTTCCGCCGTAGACCAGCCCTTTTCCGGTGATGACGCCCGCCTCGAACTTGTTCGTGAGCCGCTTGTACTGCCCGAACATGAAGCCGATCTCCCGGCCCCCGACGCCGATGTCCCCGGCGGGGACGTCCGTGTGCTCCCCGATGATCCGCCACAGCTCGACCATGAAGCTCTGGCAGAAGCGCATCACCTCGGAGTCGGACTTCCCCTTGGGGTCGAAGTCGGACCCTCCCTTCGCCCCGCCGATCGGAAGCCCCGTGAGGGAATTCTTGAAGATCTGCTCGAAGCCGAGGAACTTGATGATCCCGAGATACACGGAGGGATGGAACCGCAATCCCCCCTTGTACGGCCCCAGCGCGCTGTTGAACTGGACGCGGAAGCCGCGGTTGATCTGGACCTCTCCCCGGTCGTCCTGCCAGGGCACCCGGAAGATCAGCTGCCTCTCCGGCTCGCAGATCCTCTCGATGATCTTCGCCTCGGCGAACTCCGGGTACTTGACGAGAACCGGGCCCAGCGAGTCGAGAACCTCCTTCACCGCCTGGTGGAACTCCGACTCCCCCGGGTTCCGCTTGATCACATCCTGGTAGATCGCCTCCAGCCTTTGCGTCAGTGCCATACCCTGCCTCCTCGGGATGAATGCGAAGTAGCGGCCTGCCCGGCCGCCCGCTTCTCCCGAATGTACCCCCTCTGACGCTCCCGTCAAGCCCGTTGTAAAGAATCAGGTGTAATCGGGTATAATGCGCGTAATCCGGGAGGGAACCGATGGAGGGCCAGCTCGACGCAAGGCTTACGGAACTGCCCCCCCTCGATCTCCACGAACTGGTCGGGAGAATCTCCGGGGTCGACGAGTTCCGGGGGTGGTGGCAGGGACGGGCCTACGCCTTCCCGTCGATCCTCGCCCGATTGCAGGAAAGGACGATCGAGGTTTCCGCCGGCATTTCCGCCCGGAGCGCCGGAAGGCTCTCCTTTTCCTCCCCGCGGGAGCGGCCGTGGGGGCGAAGACCCGAAGGCGGCGCGCCGTCCGGGGAGGCCGCCTCGAAAGCCGGGTACGCGGAACTGTTGCGGTCGGTGTTTCGCGAATACCGCGACATGGAATTGGGGCAAGACCTCATCCTCGGGTTCCACGCGCAGCTGTTCCGGTATTCGCCCGCCGACCGGGCGCACCGGGGAAGATACCGGGCGGTGCCCGGCAAGGCGGCGGCGTATCCGCTCGGGAGTATGGAGTCCCCGGCGCTGCGCCCCGTAGAGCCTCATCTCGCCCCGGGAAAAATGGATCTCCTGTCGCGATGGACGGCGGCCCGCCTGGGCTCCCGGGCCTTCCATCCGCTTCTGGTCATCGCCTCCTTCCTTCTCGAATTCCTCGCCATTTCCCCCTTTGCGGACGGGAACCGGAGGATGAGCCGGATCCTCGCATCCTTCCTTCTCCTCCGCTGCGGCTATGCCCACGTTCCGTATTTCCCGCTGGACGCCGTCATCGCGGAGCGGGAGATGGACTATTCCATCGCCCTGCGAAGGGCCCAGGCGAAACGGAACATCCCCCGGCCGGACATCATGCCGTGGCTGCGGGCGTTCCTCGAGGTGCTGCAGGAGCAAGCCCTCGAACTTCGCACCCTCCTGGAAGGGCGTCCCCCGGAAGATCTCCTGTCGGGGAACCAGCGGGCCGTCCTTTCCCTTCTCGACCGGCACGGGGAGGTGAGCATCCGGATGGTCCGCCGCGAGCTCGGCATCCCCCGAGACACCGTAAAGCAGGTCCTGGCGCGCCTTCACGAACGGAACCTGGTCCGCCGTGCGGGGGCGGGCCGGGCCGCGCGGTACCTTCGCGCCCCTCTCCTACCCGGGTAGGAGCCCCTCTCCCAGGCCGGCGAGGTAGCAGACCGCTTTCTGGCCCGGAGAGTTGGCGTTCAGGTAAAGGGCCCGACCTCCCGGGGCCCCGGGGATGTCGATGACCCGGACGACATCGGACCACCCGGCCTCTTCCGGTACCAGGTCGGCGAGACGGTTCCTGCTCCGCCGGAAGAAATCCTCGTTGAGGAAATTCCCCTTCCTCCCGAGGAAGAGGGCGAGATAGAGCATGTCCGCCTCGACCAGGTCATTGAAGAAGTGGGTGCCGAGGGAGACGTCGGGCACGACGGTCCCGTGCATGCCCACGATTTCGCACAGGACCGACACCGTGTTGATCTCCCCGAAGGAGACGGGCACTCCGAGGGATGGGGTGCTCGTCCCCCACCGTCCCGGCCCGAGCAGCATGATGGTCTTCCCCGGGGTTCCTTCCTCCTCCGCGTGGGTCAGCCTCCCGATCATCCGCGCGATGGAATACCGGTCGGTGATCGGCA
>DATEXR010000224.1 GCA_035256765.1 Candidatus Deferrimicrobiaceae bacterium
GCTCTCCTCGGAGAGGATCCCGTGGTCCGGGAACGAGGACCGGATCCGCTCCATGAGGTACGCCTCGGACTCGCGGTCCACGTCCGTCACGAGGTTGATCTCCCCCTTGAAATGGATGGACTGCCGCCTCCCGTAGTTCCGGCGGAGGATCTCCCCCGCCCCGCGCGCCACCTCCTCGGCGAATTCCATCCATTCCCGGTTTCCCATCGCGTTTCCCTTTCCGGCCGCTTTGCAAGAGGCGCCGGGTCATTATAGTATGGAGATTGCGCCGGCCCCGCAAGAGTTGCACGGATCACCGGAATGGCCGGAGGAAGGTGCTCCCGATGAGGTTCCGACGCCTCGCCGTCCTGCTTGCGCTCCTTCTGTTGATGCCGGCATGCGCCGCCCGGAAGGAGATACGGACCTGGCAGCCCGGAGACAGCATCATCTGCCCGCATTGCGGCCGGGAATTTCCCGTGCCCGAAAAACTGGGACAGTAGGTCCGATTCCCCCGCGCCGGTAGCACGAAATATATTATCGTGCTAATATTGGTGCAGAAGGGGGAACGGACATGCCCGGAGTTGCCCGGTTCGGCGTATCCCTGGAAAGAGAACTCCTGGAACGGTTCGATCTTCTGATCGGGCGGAAAGGATACGCCAACCGGTCCGAGGCGATCCGCGACCTGATCCGGGACAGCCTCGTCAGGGAACGGTGGGAGACGGGAAAAGGGAAGGCGGTCGGCGCCATCACGCTCGTCTATAACCACGATACGCGGGAGCTGGCCGACAAGCTGACCGACCTTCAGCACGCCCACTTCCAGTCGATCGTCTCTACCCTCCATGTACACCTTGACGCCCACCACTGCCTCGAGGTTCTCGTGCTTCGGGGGAAGGCGTTGGAAATCAAGACCATCGCCGACCAGCTGATCGGCACACGGGGTGTCAAGCACGGCACGTTTTCCGCGACCGCGGAGGGAAGGGATTTGATGTGACCGCCGTGAAAACCCCGGTCTTTTTTTTCGTTCATCCGTGTTACGAATAAAAGAATCGTAGCATCACCTGCGGAGAGGGGCGACATGAAGAAGGCCGGCCGGGTCGCATGCACCGCAGTCCTTGCGGGAACGCTCCTGCTGCCGGGAACCCGAAACCGCGCGGTCGCCGGCCATCCCCTCGGAACCGAGGACGCGGGGACGCAGGGAAAGGGAAACGTGGAAGTGGAGCTCAACGGCGAATGGTCCTCCCCCTCCGGTGGGGGGCGCGAAACATCCCTGGGGAACACCTACACGCTGGGGCTGTCCCCCCGGATCGACCTAGCGGTCTCCTTCGCCTACGTTTTCCTGGAGCCGGGCGACGGCACGGAATCGGTTCGGGGCATGGGCGACACGGAGGTGACGCTCAAGACCTCGTTCGGTGACGGCAACGGGTGGATCCCGACCGTGGGATTCAAGGCGGGCGCGGTCCTTCCCACGGGGGAGGAGACAAAAGGGCTGGGGCCGGGCCGGGCAAGCGGCCTTGCCACCGTCATCGCCGACTGGGAGATCGGCGCCGTCCTGATCCACGCCAACACGGGCGCCACCATCGCGGGGCGTCCCATCGGGAGCCGGGACCGGGACGACAGCGTGAGGGCGAGCCTCGCGGCGGAGTGGGAAGTCGGCGGGCGGTATATCCTGCTGGGGGAATACCTCTGGGAGAAAAACGTAGGGGCTGCCGGAAGCGCCTCCTCGGATCTGCTCGTCGGGGGGAAGGCGGAACTCGCCCGGAACCTCACACTCGACGTCGGCATCCGTTGGGGAACCACCGACGCGTCGCCCGGCGTCACGTACCTCGCGGGGGTCACCCTTGCCTTTTCCGGAGAGGAGAAAGGGGAAGGCCGGCACGAAAAGCATGATCCCCCGGGGGAGGGCGGCAAGAGGACGAGATAGGAGAACGCGTACGATATGCACATCCCCGACGGCTATCTGGGCCCCCCGACGTACATCGCCGCATACGCGGCCTGCGCGCCTCTCTGGGCGATCGCCGCCCGCAAGGTGCGGGAAAGCCTCGACGCGCGAAGGGCGCCCCTCCTCGCCATTTCCGCCGCGTTCTCCTTCCTCGTGATGATGTTCAACATCCCCCTCCCGGGAGGGAGCACGGGGCACGCGGTGGGGGGCGTTCTGATCGCGATCGTCGTCGGCCCTTGGGGAGCGATGCTCTCGATCAGCATCGCCCTCGTCATCCAGGCCCTTCTGTTCGGCGACGGCGGGGTGACGGCGATCGGGGCGAACTGCTTCAACATCGCATTCGTGATGCCCTTCTCGGGGTACGGGACGTACCGCCTCCTTTCCGCCCCGTTTTCCTCCGACCGGGGAAGGGCCGTGGCGGCGGGGATCGCCGGGTGGGTCGGCCTCAACGCGGCCGCGTTCACCACGGCGGTCATGTTCGGGATCCAGCCCCTGCTGCACACCGCGCCCGACGGGCGGGCTCTCTACTCCCCCTATCCCCTCTCCGTGGCCCTGCACGCCATGATGCTCCAGCACATGACCGTCTTCGGCGGGGTCGAGGCCCTGATCACGGGAGCGGTGGTCTCCTACCTGCAGCGGTCGAAATCCGCCTGGATCCTCGGCTCGGCCAAAAGCGGAGCCACCCGGTGAAGGAATACCGGAATCTGCTGATCGCCCTGGGAGTGATGGCGCTGCTCACGCCTGTCGGGCTGTATCTTCCCCGGATCCTCCAGGCGGGGGGCGCTTGGGGGGAATGGGGGATAAGCGAAGTCCGAAAGATGGTGGGCTACGCCCCCGCCGGGATGGAGAAAACGGCGGATGCGTGGAAAGCCCCGATGCCCGACTACGCCCCTACCGGCGGGGGGGACGCCTCCTCCCCGGCGCAGGGATTGTACTACCTTTTTTCGGCCTTCCTCGGGATCATCGCCTGCGGGGGCGCCACGTACCTGCTCGCCCGGTGGCTGACCGGCCGGGGGCGGCCCCCGGCGGACGGAAAACCGTGAGAGGGCCGATGGACGAACCCCTCCGGGAGCGGCGATTCCTCGAAGCGGCGGCGTCGCGGGGCCTTCGTCCCCCGGGGGGGACCCACGTCGAGAAGACCCTCCGGGAACTCTCCTCGTTCTTTTCCCGCTCGTTGTTCCGGGAGGAGACGGCGCGCCGCCCCGGCCTCCTGCAGCAGGTGGACCCGAGAGCGAGGCTTCTGGCCACGCTCCTTTTCCTGGCGAGCGTGAGCCTCGCCCGGTCGATCCCGGGGTTGATCGTCCACGCCTTCCTCCCTCTGGCGGCCCTTGCTCTTTCCCGCATCCGCCCGGCGGAGTTTTTGGGAGCGGGCTTCCTCGTGGCGGTCGTCTTCTCCGCCCTCATGGCGGCCCCGGCGACGCTGAACGTCTTTTTCGACGGGACGGTCATCCTGCCGCTTTTCGACCGGGGGAGGGAGTGGAGCTACGGGCCATATTCCCTGCCGGCCGTGATCGGCATCACCCGGGAAGGACTTCTCACCGCCGCCACGTTCCTGCTCCGCGCCCTTTCCTCCGTCGCCGCCGTCCTGTGGCTCACCCTCTCCACGCGGTGGTCCGATCTCCTCCGTGCACTCCGGTTCCTCCGCCTCCCCTCGATCTTTCTGCAGGTGACCGGGATGACCGTCCGGTATACCCACGCGCTGCTCCGCCACTCCGAGGAGGTCCATCTCGGAAAGAAGAGCCGCACCGTCTGCCGTGCGCGGACTGCGGCCGAACAGGCGTGGGTCGGCTCCCGGATCGCCCGATCGTGGGAAAGGAGCGTCCACCTGATGGAGGAGGTGAGCATGGCGATGGCCGCCCGCGGCTTCACCGGCGAGGCGAGGTATCCCGCCGGCCCCTGGTTCGGGGCCCCGGAATGGCTTCTGATCATCGCGGTCGTGGTATTCTGTGGAGGTGCACACGCCGCCTGACATGACGATGACGGCGCACAGCGGGCAAACCGTGCCCCCTCTTCTCGAACTTGCCGACATCCATTACGCCTACCGGGAAGGGATCCCCGCACTCTCGGGACTTTCCCTTTCGGTCTATCCCGCCGAGCGAATCGCCGTCCTGGGAGCGAACGGGTGCGGTAAATCGACGTTGCTCAAGCTCCTGGGAGGACTGATCTTCCCCCAGAGCGGCTCCTACCGGGCCTTCGGGCGGCAGATCGACGACCGCCTGCTCTCCCGCGACCCGTTCGGGATCTACTTCCGGAAGGAGGTCGGGATCCTCTTCCAGAACTCCGACGCCCAGCTGTTCAACCCCACCGTCGAGGACGAGATCGCCTTCGGCCCCCTCCAGATGAACGATCCCCCCGAGGAGATCCGGTCGAAAGTCCACCGTACGATCGAGATGTTCGGGATCGGCGCGATTCGGGACCGCGCCCCTTACGAGCTGTCGGGGGGGGAAAAGAAGAAGGTGGCGATCGCCTCCATGATGGTGATGGACCCGCAGATCCTCCTGCTGGACGAGCCCACCGCGGGGCTCGACCCGCGGAGCAGCCGGGCGCTCGTCGACGCGATCATCGAGGCGGAGGAATCGGGAAAAACGGTGGTGACGGCCACCCATGATCTGCACGTCGTCTCGGAGATCGCCCGAAGGGTCCTCGTGTTCGGGGAAGATCGGAGGATCCTCGCATCCGGGACCCCGGAGGAGATCCTCTCGGACCGGTCCCTCCTGCTCGCCGCCAACCTCGTCCACCTGCACCGCCATGCCCACGAGGATTACTGGCACGCCCACGAGCACGAGCACCCCGAGGTCTTCCACGTCCATGAGCACCGGGATGGCAGTCCCCGGGGAGAAAAGGAGGGACGATGAGACGGTCGATCGCCCTGAAATACGGGCATACCGAGGCGATCCTGCCGGAGGAGACGTTCCGCAGCGTCTACCGACTGGCTGCCCGGCCTCCGTTCCTGCCTCCCTCCGAGGACGCCCTGATCCGGCAGAGGATGGCCCGCCCCGTCGGGTCCCTGCCCCTCCGGGAACTCGTCCGTTCCTCGGACTCGATCGCCGTCCCCGTGTCGGACATCACGCGCTATTCCGCCACGGAAAAGTTCCTCACGCCCATCCTCGAGGAAACCGGCGCCGCGGGAATCCCGAGGAGCCGGGTGACCGTCTTCATCGCGCGGGGAACTCACCGTTCCTTGACGGACGAGGAACTGCACGCGGTCGTCGGGCCGGAGATCTCCTCCGGGATCCGCGTGGAGCAGTCGGATCCCGACGGGGAGACCGTAGAGGTCGGCGTCACCTCCCGGGGGACGCACGTAAGGATCAGCCGGCCCCTGATGGGGCACGACAGGATCGTGCTTACGGGGACCATCACCTTCCACTACTTCGCGGGATTCGGGGGGGGGAGGAAGGCTCTCGTCCCGGGATGCGCCGCGCGGGAGACCGCCTCCGCCACGCACTTCCGCATCTTCCGCACGGACGGCCCCGGGAAACACCCGCTTTCCCGCCCCGGCGTCCTCGCGGGAAATCCCGTGCACGAGGACATCGTCGAGGGGGTCGCGATGGCGTCCCCGACGTTCCTGTTCAACACGCTCCTCACCCCCCAGAAGGAGATCTTCGACGCCATCGCCGGGCACTGGCAGAAGGCGCACGAGGAGGGGTGCGCGAGGTACGCGAAGGCCTTCCGGGTGCCCGTGCCGAAGAAGTATTCCCTCGTGCTCGCCTCCGCGGGCGGGTTCCCCAAGGACATCAACTTCATCCAGTCCCACAAAGCATTGGATCACGCGTTCCTGGCCGCCGAGGAGGGGGGGGTCATCATCCTCCTTGCCGAGTGCCGGGACGGATTCGGAAGCGAGACCTTCTTCCCCTGGTTCCGTTTCGAGGACCCCGGGGAAATGGAGGCCGACCTTCGGGCGAATTACCAGATCTACGGGCAGACGGCGCATGCGACGTTTTCGAAGGCGAAAGCGTGCCGGGTGATCCTCGTTTCCTCCCTGCGGCCCGGGGACGTGGAGAGGATGGGAATGACTCCCGCCGCCTCCCTCGACGACGCCATCCGGAAGGCGGAAACGTTCCTGGGCGACCTCCCCTCCCCGCTCGTCATCCCGGATGCGGGCTTCGTCCTGCCGGATGTGGCGGGGAACGCATTGCCCTAGCCCCCGGGCAACCTCCCGCGGTCCTCCTGACCGGCCCCGGAAGCCCCCTTGCGAACATTTTGCCCCCCCGCCGGTGCCCCTCTGGTAGAATCTTCACGGGAATGAAACGATGGGAGTGCGTCATCTGCGGTTATATCCACGAGGGCGAGGAGCCACCTGACATCTGTCCCGTGTGTGACGCGCCGAAGGAATTCTTCCGTCTCCTCGGGAACTGAAACGCCGCAGCCGGAAGACGGTGCCTGGGGAGCCGCCTGGAACCGACCGGCCCGCCGGCGCATCGCAGAGTACGGACCGGACAAGGAGAGACCGGAAGGACCGGCTGTCCCGCGAAGGGGGAAGGAGGAAACGGATGAAGGTCCCGAAGAACATCTATTACCACCCGATATTCGTCCATTTCCCCCAGGCCCTCTTCCCCGTTTCGTTCCTGTCGTTCGTGTTGTATCTCGCGACCGGGGCAAGGGAGTTCGAGGTGGGGGCCTTCATCACCGCGCTCTTCGGCACAGTCGTCACGCCGATTACCACCTTCACCGGGTTCCTCGACTGGAAGATCCGATACAAGGGATATATGACGTCGGTCTTCCGGATCAAGATCATCGGCGCGTTCTCCCTCTTCGGGTTTGCCGTCCCCGCGATCCTCCTGCGGACCTTCGTGCCGGACGTCAACGCCTTGCCGCTCGCAGGCCCGGGATGGATCTACGGCGCCCTTCTGGCCGCCTGCTTCCTGACCAACATCATCCTCGGACATTACGGCGGAAAACTCGTTTTCCACTGAACCGGGAACCGGCGTCCACGTCATCCGAAGCCACAGAGGGCATGATGGATATTCTCCGCGAATCGATCGACCGGCTGACCGAAGAGGCGAAGCAGATCGAATACGAACTCCGGGTGGTTCTCCCGAAGGAGATCAACACGGCGCTCGCGCACGGGGATATCTCGGAGAACGGCGAGTACGAAGCGGCCAAGGAGAGGCAATCCACCCTGAACGCCCGCCTGGCCCAGATCCAGAAAAGGCTCGCCGACCTCTCCCGGATCGACGTCACCGCGATCCCGAAAGACCGCGCAGGCCTCGGAAGCGAGGTGACCGTGGAAAACGCCGAAACGGGGGATGAGATCCGGTACACGCTGGTGATCCCGGAGGTCGCCGACGGGAAAAAGAACTTCGTCTCGATCGCCTCGCCGGTGGGCAGGGCCCTCCTGAACCGGAGGCCGGGCGACACGGTGACGGTGCAGGCGCCGAAAGGAACGCTGGAATTCGAGGTGACGGGAATCGTCACGTTCTTCGGCGACACCCTGGAGTAAGGGGACTACGCCAACCCGGGAAACTTCTTCCGCACCTCCTCCGCGATCCCCTTCACCTCCTCCGAACGGTGCCGCGGACAGACAAGGACCGCGTCCCCGCTCCGCACGACCACCACGTTCTCCATCCCGATCACCGCGACCACCCCCCGGTCCGCCCGGACGAGAGCGCCGCGGCAGTCCGAAAGGATCACGTTCCCGGCGGTGACGTTCTCTCCCGCCCCCAGGAATTCATGGAGGGAGCGCCAGGTGCCGATGTCGTTCCATCCAAACGCCGACGGGATGACGAGGATCCCGTCCTCCTTCTCCAGAATCCCGTAGTCGACGGAGACCGAAGGCATGCGATCGTAGGCACGGCGCAGCCGCTCCCCGAAGCCCTTCTTCCCGCCGTCTCGGACCGCCCGCTCCAGTTCCCGGTGGATCGGGGGCAGGAAGCGCGCCACCCGGTCGCGGTAGGTCGCCGCGCGGACCAGGAAGACGCCGCTGTTCCAGTAGAAGCGGCCCGTGCGGAGAAACCTCCGGGCGGTGCGCAGATCGGGTTTCTCGGTGAACCTGCGGACCAGGTAGACGCCCTTCTCCCTCCCGCGATACGCCGCCCCCCGCTCGATGTAGCCGTATCCGGTCGCGGGATGCACGGGAGCGATCCCCAGCGTGACGAACCGGCCCGTGCGCCGGGCAAGCCGGAATCCCTTCCGGAGAAACTTCCGGTAGGAGGCCGCGTCCCCCACGGCATGGTCGGCGGGAGTGGCGGCGATCACCGCGTCCGCGTCCCGGCGCTCGATGCGCGCGACGGCCAGGGCCACGGCCGGAGCGGTGTTTCTCCCTCGCGGCTCCAGCAAAAGATTCCCGGACGGGATTCCGAGAGCGCGGCTCTTCAGATGAGGGGCATCTTTCTCCCCCGCGACCACCCAGACGTTCTCGCGGGGCAGCAGGGGGAAAAGACGCCGCACCGTCTCGACGATCATCGGTCCTGCCCCCGTCAGGTCCAGGAACTGCTTCGATCGCTGGATCCGGCTTTCGGGCCAGAACCTCCTCCCCGAGCCTCCCGCCAGGACGACGGCGTGGTCCATTCGGGAATCACCTCCCCCTCGCAATTTACGATAGAATACATCGGTGCGCAAAAATCTGAAGAACACTTTCATCACCGGTCTCTTCGCCATCGTGCCGCTCGTGGTGTCCGTCGCCCTCCTGGTCTGGTTCTTCCAGAAGGTGGACAACCTGTTCTCCCCCGTCATCGACGGCATCGTGAGGGCATTCATTCCGGATCTCGACCATATCCCGGGAACGGGGATCCTCACCGGGCTGCTGATCATCCTCGTCGTCGGGTTCTTCGCGAGAAACGTCGTGGGCGAGCGGGTCCTGTCCGCTCTGGACAACTTCATCAACCGGATCCCCTGGTACCGGACGATCTACTCCACGGTGAAGCAGCTGACGGACGCTTTCTCGCCGGACAACACCCGCTCGTTCCAGGAAGTCGTACTCGTGGAATACCCCAAGGAGGGCTCCCAGGCGCTCGGCTTTCGCACGAGCACGGTGGAGAGAGAGGGAAAGACCCTCGCCGTCGTCTATGTCCCCACCAACCACATCTACCTCGGAGAGTTGCTCTTCATTCCCGAGGAGAACGTGGTGCGCCTGGACATGTCGGTCGAGCACGCGGTCCGCATACTCGTCTCCGGGGGGATCGCCTCGCCGGGCAGGTTCCCTTCCTCGAAAAATCC
>DATEXR010000225.1 GCA_035256765.1 Candidatus Deferrimicrobiaceae bacterium
CGTATCGAGACGTGCGGCAATGACATCGTTCGAGAGCCCCTGGGCCGCGTACAGGATGATCCTGGCGCGCAGGACGTCACGATACGGTGACGTATATTTACGTGCGAGTGCTTCCAGTCTTGTTTGCTCGTCTTCGGCCAACTCGATATCATATGGGCTTTTTCTTGGCATCTCCACCCCCTTTCATCGCTGAAAAGGATGGTAACATGCCAGCTATAATACGTCATCGTATTTGTGTACAGCAGCACTAAGGGGACCCCTCCGCGAGCCAGGGACCCCGGGATCCGGCACTCGCAGCCGGCCACCCGACCGTGGCACCCGCCGCAGGGGGAGGAGTTCTTAGACGTCCCTTTTCTTAGGATGCGGGAGAGGAGTGTCCCCGCCCAGCGTTGAGGAGGGTCCTCGCACACAAGAAGCCTCCGGCCGGCTTCGCTCCTTGCGGGCTACTCTTTTCTCCGGGACGATTTCCGGCAGATCGAGCGCAGGATCTCCCGGGTTTCCGGATCGCGAACCTCCTCGAGGCCGCTCGGCTCGAAGGGCGGGGAGACGTCGTGCCCCTCGTCCGCCTCCGGCGGCTTCCCGTCTGCGCGGGGGAAATTCGATCCCGCGGACGGGACGGCGGGCAGGCCATCCCCGGAGCCGACGGTGAACCGGATCTCCCGCACCTTTCCCTCGCCGACCACCGAGCGGATCTTCTCGAGCAACGCAGGTTGGGACAGTTGAAGTTCCTGGGCCCATGCGTGGTTCGGGACGAAGACCGTCAGCACCCCATTCCGGATCTTTCCGGGGGCCGTCTTCCCGACGAGCAGGGGTCCGACGATTTCCCCCCAGGACCGGAGAAGGCGAACCTGGGTCGCGGCGGCCGGAAGACCGAGGGCGTTGACGAGGATCGACTCCAGGACCGTCGACAAACGGAAAACGCTCACCGGGGGGCCCCTCCTTCTTTCCGGCGAACTCTCCCCCCCACGATCTGCCCCGCGATCGCGCAGAGGAGGAAGAAGGGAATGAGCCGGGAGGTGACGTGGTTGGCGATCCGAAGATAGGCGATCAGGGGAATCGAGAGGTGAATGTACACGAACCAGGCGAACGAATATTTCCGCCGCCCTTGGCGCAGGTATCCCAGGGGAATGTTGAGGGTCAGCGCGAGCACCCCGATGTACCCCATGAGCGTTAGGGTATGATTGTCCAGGTTAATGGTTTCCCGCCCGTCGGTTCCTCGGACAATTATAATGAAGAAATTCCGATCGGAGAACAGCGGGGAGAAAACCGATGGGACGGGGCGCACCCCCGGAGGTGATCCTCATCTTCCGGGGAACGCATCAGGTGATGTCGGCGGAGAAGAACCTCAAAAAGGCCGGGGTGCCGGTGAGGCTCATCCCCGTTCCCCGGCGGCTTACCTCGGATTGCGGCCTCGCGATCCGGATCTCCCCTCCCGATCGGGACCGCGCGCGGGAAATCCTCTCGCGGGCAAAGATTCTCCCCCGGTCGGTACATATCTTGCTCGATAAGGGGAGGTATGAGGAAGTTCCCTTCTGAAGAGGAACCGTGCCTGTCGCGGAGATTACGCTTGACGAAGAGGAATTGGCCAAATAAAATAACCCGTTATATTTGTCATCCCGGAGGGGAATTGTCGGCAAAACGTTCGATGCTCTTCCTGGCGTCTTTGCCCTTTTTCGTCATACTGGTCACGATGCCGTCACCGGCACGCGCGGTGGAGAAGGAAAATCTCCCCAGGCCGTGGCTGTCCTCCGTTCTCACCCCTCGGGCTGCTTTCGGGAAGGAGGCCTCGGCCGTTCCCGGTCCCTTGCCCGCACAAGGTCCGGCGGCCCCGGAAAAGGGGAAGGCGGGCGGTTCCTTGTCCCCCCAGGTTGCGACGGGTCAGGGGGCGCTCTCTCCGACGGAGGGAGAAGGGGAAAAGGAACCCGATCTCGTCATGTCGCCGAAGGATGTCGAGGGAGAGGTCGCCAGGAACGAGGAACCCGAAGCCGTCGAGGAACGGGACGGGGGGTTCTTCACCAACGCCACGGAAGAGCTCGATAAGGGGAACGAGGGCATGTACGCGGGCCTGACGGCCAGCATCGATAAGTTCATCCGGTATTTCCAGAGCAGGGGCCGGAGCAGGTTCGAACTGTGGCTTTCCCGTTCCGGGAAGTATTCGGAGTTGATGCGCGAAATCCTGGCGAAGTACGGGCTCCCGGGGGATCTCGTCTATCTCGCCCTGATCGAGAGCGGGTTTTCCCCCAAGGCATACTCGGTGGCCCGCGCGGCGGGCCCCTGGCAATTCATCGCCGGGACCGCGCGCCGGTACGGCCTCCGGGTGGACTGGTGGGCCGACGAGCGGCGGGATTACGAGAAATCGACCCACGCGGCGGCCTCCTACCTGCGGGATCTCCACGACAGGTTCGATTCTTGGCCCCTTGCCGCGGCGGCATACAACGCCGGCGAGGGGAAGATCCAGCGCGCGGTGGCGAGATACAAGTCCGACGATTATTCCGAACTCATCCGCCACCGGTACCTTGCCCAGGAGACGAAGGACTACGTCCCCAAGATGATCGCCGCCCTGAGCATCGCGAAGGAGCCGGACCGGTACGGATTCGGAGAGGTGCAATACGAGGATCCGCTGGTGTTCGACAAGGTGTCCGTCCCGGGAGGCACCGACCTGGAGGCGATGGGACGGATCCTCGGCGTGGACGTCGAATTGCTGAGGGAGCTGAACCCGGAGCTCAAGCGCTTCTGCACCCCCCCGAACCAGGAAGAGTACCAGATCCGCCTCCCGAAGGGATTCGGCCCGATCGCCGGGGAGCGGAAGGAAGAGATTCGGACGGACGCGAAGGTGACCTTCCTCCTGCACTCCGTCGGAAAGAAGGAGACGCTCGCGTCGCTTTCGAAACGGTACAACACCCCCGTCTCCGTCCTGAAGGAGATCAACGGGCTACGGCGCGATTCCCCCGGCCGTTCCTCCCGCATGATCATCCCCGTCACCGGCCTCTCCGAGGAGGATTTGGCCCCCGGCAGGGAGATATCGCCCGACCAGCTCAAGCTCGCGCACATGCGCGTCGAGGAGGGGTATCGGAGGGGGAAGAAGATTCGGGTGCGGAAGGGAGAGACGCTGTCGAACATCGCCCGGAAGACCGGCGTCCCGGTCCGGGAACTGATGCGCGCAAACGGCCTCCGCAATCCCGGCATGCTCCGGGCGGGCGCCATCCTCCGGATTCCACGGGCCGGGTCGGTTTCCGGGGGGAATGGCCGGACGGGCGCACCGGGCAACGCGAAGAGCCTCCGGCACGTCGTCCGTCCCGGGGATACCCTCTCGTCGATCGCCAGGAAGCACAGTGTCGACGTGGACCGGCTTGCCGAGCGGAACCAGATGAACCCCGGGGAGTCGCTGCGAAGCGGACGGGTTCTTCTCATCCCCACGGAGTCCTGATCTGCGGGTTCCTCGCTCCTTCGTCTATCTCGATAACGCAGCCACTTCCCTGCCCAAGCCCCAAGGGGTGGCGAAAGCCGTCACCAGGGCCCTCGGGCGCGCGGGGAATCCGGGCCGCTCGGGGCATGCCCTCTCCATCCGGTCGGCCCGGGATCTGTTCGTCGCACGCGAGAGGCTGGCCGAGCTTTTCGGGGTGAGGGACAGCTCCCGGTTCGTGTTCACGGGGAACGGCACCGAGGGCCTGAACCAGGCGATCAAGGGGGTCTTGCGGCCGGGCGACCACGTCGTGACGACTTCGGTCGAGCACAACTCGGTGATGCGGCCGCTCCGGCGGATGGAAGAGGCGGGCGCCACCGTGACGGTCGTCCTCGCGGCCCCGGACGGGATGGTGGACGCGAAGGCGGTCGCGGCCGCCCTCCGCCGGAAGACCCGGCTGGTCGCCGTCGTCCACGCGTCGAACGTGACCGGCGCGATCCAGCCCATAGAGGAGATCGTGCGTGCGGCGCGGAAGGCGGGGGCCTTCACGCTCGTGGACGCGGCGCAGACCGCCGGGTCGATCCCCCTCTCTCTCTCCGACCATCCCGTCGACCTGCTGGCGGCCCCCGGGCACAAGGGGCTCCTGGGCCCCCAGGGGACGGGATTTCTTTACGTCCGGGAGGGCGTCCCCGTCGTCCCGCTGATCGAGGGGGGGACCGGCAGCCGCTCCGAATCGGACCGCCAACCCGACTTTTTCCCCGACGCCCTCGAGTCCGGGACCGCGAACAGCGTGGGGATCGCCGGCCTTTCGGTTTCCCTCGCCTGGCTGCTGCGCAAGGGGATCGACAGGATCCGCCGGAAGGAGACGGATCTCCTGGAGGAACTGCTGGAGGGAATGGGCCGGATCGGCGATGTGACGGTGTACGGACCCCGCGACCCGTCCCGGCGGGCTTCGGTCGTCTCGTTCCTCGTCGAGGGAATGGATCCCGCCGAGACCGGGCATCGGCTGGAAAAGCGGTTCGGAATCCTGGTACGGTCGGGGCTTCACTGTTCCCCGAACTCCCACCGGACGCTCGGGACCTTCCCGGAAGGGACGGTGCGCGTAAGCCCCGGACCGTTCACCACCCGGAAAGAGATCTCCCGGTTTCTCGCCGCCCTGAGAGTGATCGCCGCTTCCCGCCGGTGAACGGCAGGCCTTCGCGGCCGGTGTCCCCCCCAGCGCCTCCGGCTCGCGGGCGGCTTCCTCTTCGCTGCGCTCGCGACCGCCACCTGCACCGGCCGCCGGATGCCCCGGGTTTCGGGGCCCTGACCGGCTCCGCTGCCTCGGAGGGTGTCTTCGCTTCGTCGCTCGACGTGCGATGAACCCGCACGTCTGCGCTTGACCTTCCTCCCCGAAAAGCTCCGCTCATACCCCCTCCTGCGGCTGCTCCGCTCGCGGATGCCCCGCTTCGGGGGCGGTCATCGGCCCCGAAGCGCCCCTTGGCACCGGGAGGCACGCACAGAGACCACCGGGGACATTCCAAAGGGGGACATTCCGGGGACATTCCTATATCGAGTTGTACGTTGAGGAGTGTCCCCGCCCAGCCCACACAGGGATAATATAGAAAGGTGTCCTCCATCCCGCGGCGACCGGAACGAACCTGTGGGGGAGGATGCCCGGGAGGAAAGGAAGAGCGGCCAGGATGCGGGAAGGAATCGCCCTGACGGTGGAGGAAAGCGAAAGCGGAACCCGGCTGGACCGCTTCCTGCGGGCTCGTCTTCCCGGCGTTCCGTCCCGCAGCGTCCGCTTTGCGATCGAGGCGGGCGAGGTGAGGGTGGATGGAGAAAAGGGGCGGAAAGGGAGTCCCCTTTTCGCGGGGGAGGAGGTGATC
>DATEXR010000226.1 GCA_035256765.1 Candidatus Deferrimicrobiaceae bacterium
TTCCCGCTCGACATGCCCGACGGGAAGTTGTAACATAAGTTATTACATCGGGCGGAGGCGTTCATGCGCAAGGTAAAGGTTCGCAAAGTGGGGAATTCCCTCGGGGCGATCCTGCCGGGGGAGGTCGCGGCGCGCCTACGCGTCAAGGAGGGGGACACCCTCTCGGTGACCGAGACCCCCGACGGGATCCAGCTTTCCCCGTACGACCCCGATTTTGAGGAGGCCATGAAGGCGTTCGAGCGGGGCAGGGCCCGGTACCGCAACGCGATGCGCCGGCTTGCGAAGTGACGCGCCGCGTCCGCTGGATCCCCGATGCGGCCGTCCGGGCGATGCACCAGGAGCTGATCGCGGAGCACGGGGGAAGGCCGGGAATCCGGGACCTCGGATTGCTCTCCTCCGCCCTGGCGCGCCCCCGGAACAGAAGTCTCTACGGCGCCTCCCGTTCCCTGTTCGACCTCGCTGCGGCGCACGGCGTCGCGATCGCCGCGAACCATCCTTTCGTCGACGGGAACAAACGGGTCGCCCTCGCCGTCATGTATGTGTTCCTGGAGATGAACGGGTACCGCCTGGAAGCACCCGAAACGGAAGCGGTGGACGTCATGATTCGCCTGGCGGCCGGGGAGCTCGATGAGCCCGGCCTCTCCGCGTGGCTCAAGGAACACTCCGTCCCGAAGTAAGCCCTTCCCATGCGGGGGCTGCAGTGCCCCAAGAAAGCGAAGACATCGCTTGCGTACCCGGGACCGACGTGGTACATTGACCGCAGATCGAAAAATCCCGAGACACAATCCTCTCCCCAAGGGACCTTTCGAAGAAGCGGGCCCGCCGTCCTGGCTGGGCGTTCGAAGCTTCTCCTGAAACTTCACCGTGCGGAAAGATCGGACGGGCGAACCGCCTGACCCCGGTTGTGCTCGGTGAAAAAACGTCAGGAGAAGAAAAGTACATGCCAGAACCAGAACAGAGAACGTCCAAGGAAAGAAACCCGTTTGAAGCGTTCGGGCTCCGTCCCGAGCTCCTCCGCGCCGTAGCGGAGAAGAACTACACCACCCCGACCCCCATCCAGGAGAAGGCGATCCCCTTCGTGCTCGAGGGGAAGGACCTCCTCGGCTGCGCGCAGACCGGCACCGGGAAGACGGCCGCCTTCGCCCTCCCGATCCTCAACCGGCTCCAGGAGACGCCCTGGAAGGGGAGCGGACGGCGGCCCATCCGCGCCCTCGTGCTGACGCCGACCCGGGAGCTGGCCTCCCAGATCGCGGAGAGCTTCGGAGCGTACGGCAGGCACACGGCCCTCAAGCACGCCATCGTGTTCGGCGGCGTCAGCCAGCACCCGCAGGCGCAGGCCCTTGAGCGGGGGATCGACATCCTCGTGGCCACGCCCGGACGGCTGCTCGACCTCATGTCGCAGGGGCTCGTCAACCTGCGGACCGTCGAGACCTTCGTCCTGGACGAGGCCGACCGGATGCTCGACATGGGCTTCATCAACGACATCCGGCGGATCATCGACCAATTGCCCGGGAAGCGGCAGACCCTTTTCTTCTCGGCCACGATGCCGGGGGAGATTCGAGGACTTGCCGACACCATCCTGCGCGACCCGGTCCGGGTGGCCGTAACGCCCGTGGCGACTCCGGCCGAGGCCGTGGCGCACCAGGTCCACTACGTGGAGAAACCGGAGAAGATCGCGCTGCTCAAGCACCTCCTGGACGGTCCTTCCGTCAAGAACGCGCTGATCTTCACCCGCACGAAGCACGGCGCCGACGGGGTCACCCGGCAGCTCGTCCGTCACAAGGTGATGGCCGAGGCGATCCACGGCAACAAGTCGCAAAACGCCCGCGAAAAGGCCCTGGGGCGATTCAAGCGGGGCCAAACGAGGGTGCTCGTGGCGACGGACATCGCCGCCCGGGGCCTCGACATCGTCGACCTGTCCCACGTGATCAACTTCGACCTCCCCAACGAGCCGGAAAGCTACGTTCACCGGATCGGCCGCACGGGCCGGGCCGGCGCCTCCGGCATCGCCCTGTCCTTCTGCTCCTTCGAGGAGCGCCCCTTCCTCGCCGGGATCGAACGGCTCATCCGCAAGCACCTCCCGGTGGCGGAGGCTCATCCCTACCGCTCCGACCGCAATCCCGGTCCTGCGACGGACCTCGACCCGCGGCGGGCGAACGGCGTGCCGGTCCTTTCCATGACTCGCGCCGACGAGCTGTTCCGGCCGGGCCGCATGGACGCCTTCCCCGGCCGTTCCGACGGCCGGCCGGGCCGGTCGCGGCGGGAGTCGAAGTGGGGCGCCGGTTCCGGAAGCGGCAAGCAGGGCAACCGCGACGCGGAGCGCAGCCGCCACGCGCGTTAGGATTCCCGTCCGTCGCAACGGGGGAGCAGAGGGATCGACGGGTGTTTCCCATCGATCCGTGGTATCGTGAACAGGGAGTTAACCGTCCGCAGCCAAAGAGATCCCGAGACTCGTGCTCAAGACCTCTTTTGCGGCCCTAGCGATGTTGAAGGAGGTCTTATGAGCAAGAAATTGTACGTCGGGAATCTTCCCTTTTCCGCAACGGAGGATTCGCTGAAAGAGGCGTTTTCGCGTTTCGGAACGGTGGAATCGGTGAGCATCATCACGGACCGGTACACGGGCCAGAGCAAAGGGTTCGGTTTTATCGAGCTATCGACCAAGCAGGAGGCCGCCGAGGCCATCGCCAAGATGAACACCGCCGAAATGGACGGGAGGACGCTCAAGGTATCCGAGGCCCTTCCCCAGGCGCCCCGCGAAGGAGGGGGTGCGCGGCGAGGCTTTGGCGGAGGCGGCGGAGGAGGCCGAGGCGGTGGCGGCGGAGGATACCGCCGGTAACCGTCCGTCCCCGCACCGAAAGATGTCCTTTGGGGGCCATGAGTCCCTCGTGGCCCCCGCACAACCCTCCCTCATGAAGAGAGCGTCCCCTACCCTCTCTGTGTGATCTCTCACGACAGTGACTGTCGTATCCACCCGGCGGTCCCATCCGTGTCGGAATGAGCAATTGAAAATCCCGCCCCCGACCGGATCTCGTACCCGGTCCTTTCCCGGAATGGGTCAGAATCCGATCCGTCGACGGGGCGGTTTTGGCGGTTCCATCAAGGCACGGATCGCGTCGAAGACCACGCGGAATTGGGCGTCATACTTTCCTTCGAGCGCGTCCACCTTTCGGTGAAGGCATGGGGCATCTTCCGATACTTTGCCGCCTCGCTTCCTTTTCGCCTAACGCTGACGGGACCTCCGCGAGCACCTCGCCCGCCAGGCGATCATTTGAGGACGAACACGACGCGGCTGTCCCGCTGGTTCTCCTTCTTCTCCGGGGCCAGTGCCTTCGGCTCCACCAGGAAGACCCTCCCGGGCTCCACCTGCTTCGATGCGAGCAGGTAATCCTTCACGGCCTGGGCCCGCCTCTGCGCGAGCAGGTGCAGGTCGTCGTCGGTCACCTGGATGTGGGCCTGCATCAGCTTCTCCATCTCGGGGACGGGGAGGTCCTTGGCCATTCCGAGGAGGTTCCGGGGCTTGGGGAACTTCTCCACCCGGTAGGCCCGCTTGAGGTACTCGGGATACTCCTTCGCGTCGACGACGACGTTGTCGAGCGAGGGCGCTTCCCCGCCTTTCCCTACGAGGTCCTTGAGTTTCTGGGACCGGACCTTTCGGTCGAACAGCGACTGCAGCAGCGCCTCCCGGTCCTTCTCCTTGTCCACGTGCCCCGCGATCTCGAGCTTCAAGGCGGGCCGGTCGTACAGCGCCTTGACGAGCGTCTTGAGTTTCGCCTCCCCCGGCGCGTCGAGTTTCTCCTGGCCGTAATCGAACTCCAGGTAGCTCAACTCCTCGCCCCCGCCGAAGATCGCCCCCAGGAGGGCGAACGGGGAGGTGGCGGCCTTGGCCAGCAGGTTCACGATGATCTTGACGACGACCCCCCACATGCTGAACTTCGGGTCGTCGAGGGAGCCGCTTACGGGGAGGTCGAGCTGGATCTCTCCTTTCCGGTTCTTGAGCAGGGCGACGGCAAGCCGGACCGGCAGCTTCGTCGCGTCGGGGCTGTCCACGGATTCGCCGAAGGCGAACTGGTCGAGGAAGATGGTGTTGCTGGAGTCCAGCTTCCTGTCCACGATCAGGTACTTGAGACTCAAGGAAAGCTTCCCCTTCTCGATCGTGTACCCGGCGTACCGGCCGGAGTAGGGGGTCAGGGAGCTCAGATCCATGTCCTTGAAATCGATCTTGAGGTCCACGAACAGGTCGTTCCGGAGCGGGTTGATCTTCCCCGTGATCTCGAGGGGGGCGGCATTCTCGAGCTTCCCCCGGAGGTCGACATCCGCCATGCGCGTTTCCTCGGAGGAAAGCCCGGAGACGCGCCCTCCGACCTCGAGGAGGTTCGCCGAATAGTTGGGCTTGATGAACCGGTCGGTGAAGTTGATCCGCCCTCCTTGAAACGTCGCCGTTTCGATCGCGACCGGCGTCGGCGGCGCCGGGGACTCCTTCGGCTTCGCGGCCACAACGTTGTCCCGGGCTCCTCCGGCTTCCTCCCCGGCGGGGGGCTCCCCCTCCTTCCGGACGATCCTCTGCACGTTCAGGGTTCCGTCCGGATTGACGACCAGGCGCGAGTAAAAGTCCGTGAGCGCCGCCTGCCGGATCGCCACGGACAGGGGGGCCGTCCCCACCTTGATCCCTTCCAGGAGAAGCGAATTCCACTTCAGGAAATCCTCCGACGTTTCCTTGTCCACCGCGGAGAGCGTCGTCACGAGGAGATTCCCCGCGTAGGTCGTCCGGATCGCGTCGTCCCGCGCCGCCACGGTGAGTTTCCCCTTGGCGGAGACGTTCCCCCCCGTCAAGGAAATGTTGATCCGGTCGGCGGCATATGGTTGTAACGGGACGAGGTCGATCTTCCGGACGTTCAGTTCGAGGTCCGCCGACACGGGATGGACGCCCACGGCGCCGCCGACGGCGACCTTTCCGGTCCTGTTCACGGTGGCCTCGAGCGACACTTGTCCGCGGCTGTTCTTTTCCGTCGAGAGGTTCTCCGCGGTGACGGAAAGGGGGGATACCCTCACGGTGACGGGATCCTGCGGGGTCCGGTCCACGGCCGTGACGGAGCCCTCGAGCAGCGCGGCCTTCCTCACCTGGACGAGCCACTCCCGCGGCGGCGCCTTCTTTGCCGGCGACGCGCCCGGCGGGGGAGAGGTCTTCCCCGCGTTCCCTTCCGCCTCTTTTTCCCGGTCCGGCAGCAGCGACACCACGTTCAGGACGCCCGTTTTCCCGCGGACCAGGGAGACTACCGGCGATGTGAAGACCAGGTTGTCCAGCGTCGCCCGCTTCGCCAGCGGCTCCAGGGATTCGATGACCACGGACAAAGACGGCAGCCGCAGCACCGGGACATCCTTTGCGTCCGTGATGGAGAGGTTTTTCACCTCCACGTTTCCCGAGAGCGCAATGGCGGGAGACTCTCCGGCGGGCTGGGAAAACGACAGGACGGTCTTCGCGTCCAGCGTCCCGGAAGGGACCCGGAATTTCCGCCGCACCGGGAGGTACTCCAGGTAATGGGGGATCTCGAAGTTTCGGACATTGAGGTCTACGGTGGTCTCCCGCGAGGCGCTGTACGGCTTGGTCCTCCCTTGGAACGCCCACACCGTCCCGTTGATGTTCGATTCGAAGGACGGTTGGACGAAGATGTCCACGGCATAGGGCAGGTTCGACAGGAAGGGGATGGCGATCGAGAGGTCCCGGACCGAGTGGCGCGTGCGCCTGGGGCGGTCGTCGAAATCGACGCTCCCCCCGACGATGCGGATGTTGTTGAGGGAATACCGGAGGGGCGCGCCCCCTTCGGACGGCTGGGAGGCGGACTCGCCGAGGAGGTCGGAGAAATTGTAGGTCGAGTCTCCGTTGCGGACGACGGTGACGCTCGGGGAGCGCAGGAGGATCTCCCGGAGAACCGGCCCGCGCCGGAGGAGGGAGGCGGCCTGGAGGTTCAGGTACAGCTCCTCGAAGGCGACGAACGGCCCCGCGCCGGCGCGATCCTCCATGGAAAACCCTTCCACGCGGGCCGAAAGGGCGAAGGGGTTGATCCGGATCGCCCGGATCGCAACGGGACGGTGGAACTTTTCGGAGAGCCGCTTGACCAGGACCGACTTGACGATGGGCGGCAGGATGAGGAACCCGACGATCGCGTAGACCGCCAGGGCGACGGCGGGCCACAGGACGAACCGTCTCAGGAAAGGTTTTCCGGCCAGCGCCTTGAGGTCCACGAGACCGCCTCCGTTCCGCACCGTCGCCCCATTATCCCCGTTTCCCGTCCTCTGGACAAAGACGAATCTATGCGGGTGGACAAACCAGGGAGGCCGACCGGATCTCGTACCCGGTCCTTTCGCTTCGAAGACCACGCGGAATTGGGCTAAGATCCTATATTGTTACCTACAATGAGGGGGTGCATCCCATGGGAAGCGGGACGCGTCAGGCCAATTTCGTACTGCCCGAGGATCTGTTGGAGGAACTGAAAGCCAACGTCTCGCCGAGACAGCAAAGCCGATTCGTCGCCGAGGCCTTGAAAAAGGAGCTGCGGCGCGTCCGCCTTGCCAAGGTGATCGAGACGAGCTTCGGGGCCTGGAAGGAAACAGACCACCCCGAGCTTGCGAGGGGCGCGGAGACGTTCGTCCGGCGCCTTCGGAAATCGACGCGTACCAGGCGGCGACGTTGACGAACACCCTCGTCGACACGGATATCCTCATCCATTTCTTGAGGGGGAAGAGGAAGGCAAAGGATTTCCTCTCCATGCTCCTGGATGAATCGAACATCTGTTGCTCGGCGATCGCCGTGGCGGAAATTGCCGCCGGCATGCGCGCCGCCGAGGAGGAACGGACGAAAGCGCTCCTGGACCAGTTAGAGGTCCTGGCCGTGACCCGGGACGTCGCAGAGAAGGCCGGGTCATACAAACGCAGCATCAGGGGGCACAGCCTGGAGCTTGACGATTGCCTGGTCGCAGCGACGGCCTTTGTGCACAGGGCGATTCTTGCCACGGGAAACGGGAAGCACTACCCGAGGAAAGACATCAAGGTAACGGTTGTAGACACGGATTAACCCCTAAGTTTCGAACCCAGTTCCGTCGCGCAACGGGTCAGAATCCGATCCGGAGGTCGTTGGCGCCCGGGTCGGTCTGCTTCCCGGTACCCCTGCCTGTTGCGGTCGGATATACTCAATGGTCAGTGGTGTTGTGTCGGAACCATCCCGCTATCAGCAGCTTTATGCGGAACGGCAGGGAGGATCATTCCGAAGAGATGGCGGCCGAAGGCGGAAACGGAGCCCTTTCGGGGAAACCGGATAGGCCCGCGGTTGCGGGCCCCGATTCCGGTTGGGAAGGGATTTCCGACCTTCTCTCGGGGTTTCGCCCCGACCAGGTCCCGTTCCTTGCGCAAGCTCGCGAACTGGAGCCGACCTATCCGCTTCTCCACGCGCTGGCCCACGGGTCGCTTCGAGACTTCCTCATTCGTGTTGCGGCTCTCGAAGCGCTGATCGCCGACGGAAGGACCCCGTTCACGCCGGCGGAGGTCGCGGAGTCGCTCTACTGGCTGAAGGACCCGGTGCGGGACAGCGTCCTCGCAGCGCTTCGGCGAAGCGGCTGGCTCTCCTTTCGACCCGATTCCGGCTACCGGATCACCGACGCGGGCCGGTTCGTGGCCACGGTCCTGTCCTTCCTGCGGGCCCGGGTGCGGGAGGGGAGCGTCCTTCCGGCCGTCGAGGGAATCGACTACATGCTCAACCTCGGCGTCGATCCCACCATGCAGCTCAAGCTCCTCCGATCCCAGCTCGAGGACCTGCGCACGGAGATGGAGAACGCGAGAAACTCCCATTCCGAGGTCATCCTGCGCGGCGCCGCCGCGCGTCTCCGCGAGACCCTCGAGTGGTCGGAGCGGATCCGGGCCATCCTGGCCCGGGTCACGCTCGACATGGGAGACGCGCGCCGGTCCGCCCATGACGTGCACGATCTCCTGAGCCGGCTGCACGGCGTCGCCGGCGATCTGCACGCGGCGATCACCGAGGTGGGCCGCCAGCATCTGCCCCTTGTCGCCGGGATGACGACCGCCGACATCATCGGGACGCTGATGCGCCTCCCTGTCGAAGAACTCTCGGCGGTGGGGCGGGGGGCGCTCCGCCCCGTCGTGACTCCGCCGACCTTCGTCGTCCCCGAGCTCCTGGTCGCCGAAACCGAATCGTACCTTGCCCGGCGGCGGGAGCCGCCGCCGAAGGTCGACTGGACCGTCCCGCCGGAGCCGCAGCGGGCGGGCTCCGAGGTGGCTATGCCGCCCGATGTCGCGGCATGGCTGGACGACTTGGACCGGCTGGCCGAGGCGAGTAGGGTGCGGCCGCTGTCGGAGGTCGTTCCCAGGGGGAGCGCGGCGGAGAGCTTCCTGAGGGCCAGCCTGCTCCCCCTGCTTGGGGAGGCGATCGGCGGCGAGGGGGTCGCGGGGCGGATCGGCGCGCTGCCTCTTGCGATGACCCTCGAGGGCGACGGTTTCCCCGCGCCCGCCCCCTGGCCCCTCTCCGCGCTCACCCCCGGGACGATCGGCCCTCCGGGGAACGGACCCTCCGATGGATGAAGCCGCCCGCATCTGCGCGCGACTTCTCGTCGCCGGGGCCGTTCGAAGGCAGGAGATCCCCGACCTGGATCATCCGGAGGTCCGTGCCGACGTCGAGCTGCGGCTTTCTCAATGCGGCCTCTCCCTGGCCACCAGCGCCTATAGCGACCACGTCGGTTTGAGACTCTCCTCCGAAGTGGCCGACGCGACGGTCCTCGACGCCGCTTCGAATCGGGGGCTCGGGGCGGACGCGTGCGCCCTGCTTACCGTCCTTTGGGCCCGGTTGGCGCTCCAGCGCCGCACGGCCGAGGATTCCCGGATGACCCCCGACTTGCAAGCCCCGCTCCTTCCCGAGGACCGCCGCGAGGCCGCCCGGCTCTTCACTCCCTTCGTGCGCTTCGAGACTCTGGCCCGGGAGTTCGGGTCGCAGCTCGGCGGGCGCACCCGGATGAAATCGATCCTGGGTCGGCTGCGCCGGCTCGGTTTCGTGTCGTATCGACGGCTCGATCAGATCGAGGCGGGCCCTCTCCTGGAGCTCGCCATCGACGGAGAGAAAATGGTGGCTTTCATCCGGTCCCGGGTGTTGAGCAGGCTGCTGGAGGAACCCCCGGCCGGGGAGGAGACGGCTCCTCTCGATCAGGCCCTCGAAGATCGGGTCATGGGGGTCCTCGCGGCGGCCGAGGAGCCGTGCGGGATCGCAGAGATCGAGCGGCGCAGCGGGATCCCGAGGCGGCGGCTCGGGAAGATCCTCAAGGTCCTCCGGGAGGACGGGAAGATCGAGATGATCGATGCCCGGGGTCAGGCCCGGTACCGCCCGGCCGCCCCGGAGGAGGACTGATGTTCCGGTTCCTGGAACTCGAGCTCCACGGCTGGGACTTCTGGCCGTCTCTCCGGGTACCCCTCGACGCGGACATCGTGGTTCTTTCCGGTCCGAACGGATCCGGGAAGACGACGCTGCTCGACGCCGTGAGGCAGATCCTTAACGCTCCGCGCTTAAGCCACGGCCGCCGCCTCGCGCATTACTTGAGGCGCCCCAATCAACCGGTCCTGCTCCGCGCCGTGGTCAGCAACCGTCCCGACGAAAAAGGGCGGCGCCCCTTCGATCGGAACCGCGTGTTTTCCGACGAAGCCACGCTGGCGTGCGCCCTGGTTCCGGACGGCGGCTCGCCCGAGAAACGATACGCCGTCCTCCCCGGCCGCGTCCCCCCGCAGGAGCTGCAGGGACGGCTCCTCGAAGGACGAGACTGGCTCAAGCCGGAGGAGTACCGTCGCGTCCTGGACTACGCCGGCGTGAGCCGAAGCCTGATGCACATCCTCGCCATCGAGCAGGGGAGGGCCGACGAGCTGTCCCGACAGGATCCGCGCAAGCTCTTCCGCTGGGTCATGGAGGCCCGGGGCTCCCAGCAGGTCCTCGACCGCTACAACGGGGCGAGGCGCCGGTACGAGGACTCCGCCCGCGAGGTCGACCGCCAGCGCCTTCAGCTCTCGAGCCGTCAGGGAGACCTGGCGGCCCTGGAACGGAAGGTCCGGCGCCTCGACGAATACGTCGAGAAGCGCACCCGGGTCGAGGACGCCGAGCGCTTGGTGACGGCGGCCCGCCTTCAGACCCTTCTTGTCGAGTTGCGCAGCGTCGACGGGAAGATTCCGGGGCTTCGGACCATGCTCGCCAACCTGGCCACGACCGTCGATCGTCTCACGCGCGAAATCGGGGACGAGGAAGGCGATCTGGGCAGGATTCGGGAGGGGACGCGCGTTCGGAAGCTTCGGGCGGAAGAGGCCACCGCCGCGTGCGACGACGCGGTGGGACGGCACGCCGTCCTCAAAAACGAGGTCGAGTCGCTCCGCGTGAAGGCTAAGGAGCTGGAAACCCTTCCCGCGGAAGATGTCGAGGCCTTAAAGGCGTCGCTGGGGCGGGTCCGGGAGGAAGCCTTCTCCGCAGCGAGCCGGTACGACGGTCTCCTGCGCGACCTCCGGGACGTGGAGGATCGCCTCGTCGACCTCGAGAGAGGGGTCCCCCGGTTCCCTGCGGAGGTGGAGCGGATGATCAAGGCGCTGGCCGCGGCCGGAATCGAGGCGGTCCTGGCGGCCCCGCGGGTGGAGGTCACCGAGGAGCTCTGGGCGCCGGCGATCGAATCGGCCCTCGGGCCGCTGCGGCTGGCGATCTGCGTACGGCGCGAGGACGAACGCCGCGCCGCCGAACTGGCCCGCGAGCACGGCTTCTCCGGGCCGATCGTCTGCGAGACGACCGGGGAGGCGCGCACCGAGGGCCCGCTCCGGATCGAATCCGGATCGCCGTCGTGGCTCGTCCCCTGGGCCCGGAGTCTGACCCTGGCGCGCGAGGACCACCCGCCCGAGGGCGACCTCGTCCTTCTCCCGGACGGGATGCGCCGGGACCGACATGGAGTCTGGGTCTCCCGGGCCGCCGATCGTGTCCTCGGCGGCAGCGCGGTGCGCGACCAGCTTGCCGCCGCCCGTTCCGAATGCGGGAGGCTCCGGGACGAGCTGGGACGCGCCGCAAGCGGAAAGGAAGATGCCTCCGCCCGGGTCCAAGAACTCGACGAGAGGTTGACGACTCAGCAGCGCCGAGTCGAGTGGGCGGCGGCGGTCGCATCGCTGCCGGAGGTCGAAGGGCGACTTGCGGACGCCCTGGAGGAAGTTTCCCGTCAGAAGAACGACCGCGAGGAGGCGCTTGCGGATTGGCAGGAGGCGGAGCGCACCGCCGACAGCGCCGGGCATTCGCTGACTCGCCGAAGGGACGACCTTGCCGCCCGGGAAAAGGAGCTGGAAGGCACCCGGGCCGCCCTCGGGGAAAATGAAAGACGCCGGGCGGGGATCGAACCGGAGATCGAGGCGCTCTCCAGGGAGCTCGATCCGGTCCTGGTGTCACGGGCCGGGGCGGGCGAGCTGTCCACACCCGAGATGGCCGAACGGGACCTGCGCCAGGCCAGGGAGTCCCTGGCGCGGTTCGAGGCGGAGGGTCCCATTCCGGAGGAGAGCGTCCGGGACGAGCGGAAGGTCCTCCTGCGAAACGTCGAGGAGCTCGAAAGCCATGTGCGGGACCGCCAGGAGGAGGCCGATTCCGCGGCCCTGGAGCTTTCGCGGTGCCGCGCCGATTATCTCGAAGTGGTCCGGAGCACCCTTCACGACTACGCCCGGCGGGCCCGGGCGCTCGCGGAGATGGCTGCGGCCCGGCTCGAGGTGGAGCTGCCCCGGCTCGAGAACGACGAGCGATCGATCGACGAGGCGGGCATCGTCGTGCGCATCGGATTCGACGGCAAGCCTCCGGTGGAGATCAGCGACACGTCGCACAGCGGCGGCCAGCAGGTGGTCACCGGGCTCATCCTCCTCATGGCGATGGCCGAGACGGAGGGAGAGAGCTGCTTCATCATCGACGAGCCGTTCGCCCATCTCTCCCTCGACCGCGTGGACGACGTGGGGAAGTTCCTCCGGCGCAGCGGCTCCCAGTTCCTGATCACCGTGCCGACGACGCTGGATCGCGGCCAGCTCGACCCGGCCTCGCTGCTGATCGTCCTGAAGAAGAAGGCGTCGGGAGAGCCCTTCGCCCCCCGGCCGCTCGTCGCCAGGGAATGACCGGATCCGGCCATCGGTGCGTCCGCTTCCGTCACGAGAGAAGGGAAGGCCCGTGGCGCGATGCCGGGTTGCTCCGCGAGCGGGACGTGGAACGCATCGCGGTCTGCACCGAGTGCGGCCGAGGGCGCAGCGGTCGCTACCGGAAGGTCGTCGCCGTCGAGCGGGAAAGCAGGGGGCTGGCGGCGGCGCCGGAAACCTTCCTCCGGGAGCTGGCCGGGCGGTTGGAAATTCTTTTCCGGGGCCGGAAAACGCTCCGAGCGGGACCGCTCCTTCGGCGCCTCGGCGGGATCCGCAGCGAGTCCGACCTCGAGACGCTGGCCGCCTCCGCGCCGATCCGCCTCGTCTATCATCCGAGGGGGGGCGCTCTGCTCCTCCACGAGATTCACGCCCTCGACCCGGAGAAGCTCGGGGAGATCTCGCGCCCGGGGGCGGCGGCGCGGCGAAGGGCCGCGCTGGCGGAGACCCGATCCGCGACCGAAGGATTGACCCATCCCGCAGCCCAGGCCATCGGCGAGATGATGGCCGGGGAGGACGCGGCGGGGTGGGACGAGCGGGTGCTGCGATCGCTGGCCGCCCTGGCCCGGCTGATCGAAGCGGGCGAGACCCGATCCTCGCGCATCTTTTCCACGGAAGCGCTGGGGCACTCCAAGGCCCTCTCGCAGGTTCGCCCCCGCCTGGAGCGCCTCGTCGGCCCTCTCGATCGGCTCGGGATCCGGGATACGGGAGTCCATCTTCTCGTCGGAGGGAAAGGGCGGCTTCGCTTTCCCGGCGGGGACCTGGAGGTGGAACGGTTTCGGTCCCTGGGACTGGCGGAAGAGGATGTGTTGAGGCTGAAGGGGGTTCGCCTGCCGGCGGGAGGGCTTCTCGTCGTGGAGAACCTCACCCCTTTCCACGCGTGTCTGGGGCCGGAGCGGAACGATCGCGATCTACTGGTCATCTGGTCCGCCGGCTATCCCGGGCGCGGCGTGACCCGTTTCGTGGAACTTGCGGCCGGTGGGGGAGGGCGCATACGGGTCTGGTGCGATGTCGACCTGGGCGGGGTGCGGATCGCGAGGTTGATCCACCGCGCCGCGGGGGGAAGGGCTGTCCCGGTCCTCATGGACGGCTCAGTCGTCCGAAGCGCGCGGATCACCTGCCCGCTCGCCCGGGGACAACGGGAGAGCATCGTACGCGACCTGGCGTTGCATCCCGACGCGCTCCTGGCGGAGACCCTGACGGCCCTCCTCGAAAGGGGCGCCTGGGTCGAACAGGAATCCCTGATCGACCGGCTGGCCGCCCTGTCGGGGTCACAAGGGGCGATCGGAACGGAAGTCCACAGGGGGTGAGGATGAGCATCGAAACGAAAAGGAACGTGCGCAGCGGAAGAACGACGAGGTCGAAAAACGTCGGAGTTTCGCCGGCCGGGATGAACCTGTCCAGAACGCACAAGCCGGACGGCCTCGGCCTCGACGATTGGCAACGGCTTCTTCGAGTCCGATTCGGCGAACGGCAACGCTACAAACTGGAGAACCGGGGCGACCACCCCATCTTTTCGGAATTCCTGCTGACCAACCCCGAATCGGGGAAGACCTACAAAATCGCGATCCGGGGAAACGCTGCGTTCGACAATTATTGCTCCTGTCCGGATTACGACGTCAACGGTCTCGGAACCTGCAAGCATATCGCGTTCGCCTTGTCCAGGTTGATGAAGAGGAAAGGGGCGAAAAAAGCGTTCCGGGAAGGATACGCGCCCCCGTATTCCGAAGTCTACCTGGGCTACGGGCTCATGCGGGAGGTCCGGTTCAAGGCGGGCAAGGATGCCCCACCGGGACTGCTCGCTCTCGCGGACGACTATTTCGATCGAAGCGGGAGACTCAAGGAGGACCGTCTCCTCGACTTCCCTCGTTTCCTCAACGCCGTTCCGCGGGACAACGGGCACGAAGTGCGCTGCTACGACGACGTCATGGCCTACGTCGCCGAACATCAGGATGCGGAACACCGGCGCGGCATCGTCAAGCTTCGAGCGAAAGACGGGATCGACAGCCCGATCTTCCGGAACCTTCTGAAGACCGATCTCTATCCGTATCAGCGGGAAGGGGTCCTCTTTGCGGTCGAGGCGGGCCGGTCCCTGATCGGGGACGACATGGGACTGGGAAAGACCCTCCAGGCCCTCGCCGCCGCCGAGTTGATGGCGAAATGGTTCGGCGTCCGGAAGGTCCTGGTCGTTTCCCCGACCTCGCTGAAATATCAATGGCTGTCGGAAATCGAAAAATTCACCGGAAGGTCGGCGCTGGTCGTGGAAGGCCTCAGCCACCACCGGCGGCAGTCGTATCTGCGGGAGTCCTTCTACAAGCTGGTCAATTACGAGTTGGTCCCGCGGGATATGGACATGATCCGAAGGTGGTCCCCGGACCTCATCCTCCTGGACGAGGCGCAACGGATCAAGAACTGGAAAACGCGAACCGCGAAGTCCGTCAAACGGCTGGAATCGCCGTTCGCCATCGTGCTGACCGGCACTCCCCTCGAGAACCGGATCGAAGAGCTGCACTCCCTCGTGGAATTCATCGACCACCGCCGCCTCGGCCCCTTGTTCCGATTCGTCCATCACCACAGGATCGTCGACCAGGACGGCAAGGTCATCGGATACCGGAACCTGCAGACCGTAAAGGAATCCCTGAAGAACGTCATGATCCGGCGGAAGAAAGAGGAGGTTCTCCGGCAGCTTCCGGAACGGATCGACCGGAACTTCTTCGTTCCCATGACGAAAGAGCAGCGGATGATCCACGACGAGAATCTCGAAATCGTGGCGAAGCTGGCCGCGAAGTGGCGCCGCTATAAATTCCTTTGCGAGGCCGATCAGCGGCGGCTGCGCATCGCCCTGAACTACATGCGGATGGCGGCCGACAACACGTACCTCGTGGACAGGAAGACGGTCCACGGGCCCAAGATCGACGAGTTGGACATCCTCCTCAAGGAGATCGTCATCGAGGGCGGAGAGAAGGCGGTCATCTTCAGCCAGTGGCTCCGGATGAACGAGCTGGTGGAACAGGTTCTCCATAAGAACGGGATCCGATATGTCCATTTGAACGGCGGCATCCCGTCCAGGGAACGGAAGGAGCTGATGTCCCGATTCAAGGAGGACCCGGACTGCATGGTCTTTCTGTCCACGGATGCCGGCGGCGTCGGCTTGAATCTTCAAAGCGGCTCCGTGGTGATGAACATGGACATTCCCTGGAACCCCGCCGTTCTGGAACAGCGCGTCGGCCGCGTCCACCGGCTCGGTCAGCGCAAGGCGGTCCGCGTCATCAACTTCGTCACCGCATCCTCCATCGAGGAGAGGATTCTCGGACTCCTGAAATTCAAGAAATCGTTGTTTGCGGGAGCGCTGGACCGTGACGGGGAAGACGTGGTCATGCTCGGCGGTTCCCTGCTGAAGAGGTTCATGGATTCCGTGGAAACGATTACGGCGGATCTTCCGAAAACCGGCCCGACCCTCGAGGATCGGGAGGAGAGGGAACCGACGCCGGGCGCGAACGCACTCCAGGACCTGCTTCTTGGCGCCGCACAACTCTTGACGAACCTCGGCAGGATCGTCTCGCAGCCGGCGGCGACCGAGGCGCCCCCGTTTCAGGGATTTCCGGCCACGATGATCGCCAGAGACGACAAGACCGGAAAGACGTATCTGAAATTGCCTCTTCCCGACAAGGAGAGCGTAAAAGGCCTCTTGTCGGCCTTCAGCGAATTCATCACGGGCGCCATGCCGTGAAAATCGTCGTCCGGTGCCGCCTTCGGATTGCCGGCCTTCCACGGCGCCTCGAATGGCTTGCCAAGCAATGCTTCCCCGCAGGTTTCCCATTGCCATCAATGGCTGTCTGAAACGAGGAAGAGCAGGGGATAGCGCAACACCTTGTTTTGACTTCCTTTCCGGCGATTGGTACCATCGGCCCATGAAGATCACCGCCGACATCCGGGACGCCGTGTCCCCCGTCGCACGGAGGCACGGAATCGCCCTCGTCCTTCTGTTCGGCTCCTTCGCGGCTGGCCATCCGCGGGAGAACAGCGACGTCGACATTGCGGTCCGGTTCCGTGACCGGGAGGTGAGCCTGCGCCGGCTGCTGGATGTCCAGGAGGAACTCGCGGGCATCTTCCCCGGCCGGGAAATCGACGCGGTTTCCCTCGAGCGGGCCGACCCGCTTTTCATGAAGAAGATCGCCGAGCGCTTCCTGGTTCTCTTTGAGGAGCCCGGGGAGGCCGACGCGTTCCTGCGCCTGGCCTTCAAGCGGTACCAGGACCACGGGAAATACCTCGCAATGGAACGCGACTTCGCACGTCGCTACGTCGAAAAGATCGCCCTATGATCGACCGGGAGCTCGTCACGCGCAAGGTCCTCCTCATCGGAAGGGACCTCGAGGAGCTCCGGAAGCTCGTCTCCGGCGGACTGGGGGAATACCTGGCCGACCCCTACAAGGAGGTCCTGGCCGAGCGCTTCCTCGAGCGGACGATCACGCGGATGATCGACGTCAACTACCACCTCATCACGGGATCCGACCGTCCTCCTCCCCGGGACTATTACGAAAGCTTCACCGAGCTCGGGAAGATGGGGATCCTCGAGCCCGTCTTCGCCTCCAAGATCGCCTCCTCGGCGGGCCTGCGCAACCGCATCGTCCACGAGTACGACGACATCGATCCCGCCAAGGTATTCGAGGCGACCCAGGCCGCTCTCTCCGACCTTCCTGTTTACCTCAAGGCGATCCTCTCCTT
The DNA here is from genome assembly GCA_035256765.1 of Candidatus Deferrimicrobiaceae bacterium. Classification (NCBI taxonomy): domain Bacteria; phylum Candidatus Deferrimicrobiota; class Candidatus Deferrimicrobia; order Candidatus Deferrimicrobiales; family Candidatus Deferrimicrobiaceae; species Candidatus Deferrimicrobiaceae bacterium. Next base: position 16,897 of record DATEXR010000226.1, read on the forward strand.
CGCCGGGTGACGCGTCAGGGACTGTCGCCCCGGTCCGGTAGGCTGATGCCTGGTTGGGCGGATCCGATCCGACGACGCGGGTGCTCTCGAACTTCCCGGGTTGACCTGTATGCATATAAGATGCATACTGATGCATATGCGAACGACGCTGAACATCGACGATGAACTCTTGCGGGAGGCCCAGGAGCTTTCGGGGATCCGGGAGAAGACCGCCACCGTGCGCGCCGCCCTGGAGGCGCTGATCGCCAGGGAGAGCGCC
>DATEXR010000227.1 GCA_035256765.1 Candidatus Deferrimicrobiaceae bacterium
GCGGTTCGAGGCGGAGTTGCGCCGCGCCCGGAACTACTCGCATCCCCTGACACTCCTCCTGTTCGACATCGACCACTTCAAGAAGGTCAACGACACGTACGGGCACCCGGCGGGGGACCTCATCCTGGTCAAACTGGGACAGGTCCTCGCGGACGGGATCCGCAGTTCCGATTTCGCGGCCCGGTACGGAGGGGAGGAGTTCACCGTCGTGATGACGCAAGCCGACAAGGAGAAGGCGTACGCCTTCGCGGAAATCCTGAGGAGCACGGTGGAGTCGACGCAATTCCAGATTCCGGGTCAGGAACACCCCCTCAAGGTGACGATCAGCGGAGGCGTGGCGAACTTCCCCCAGGACGGGGGCTCGACGACCGACCTCATCCGCGTGGCGGACGAGGCCCTCTACCAGGCAAAGCAATCGGGACGGAACCGGATCGTCAAGGCGCAGCAGCTGGGTCTGGACGGGAAGCCTCTTCTGGAAGTGGAAGAGATCTAGGTGACCGGAGGGGACGGTTCTTCCGCCGGAAACAGTGATACACTGATGATCGTCCCGGGATCATCCGAAAAGGAGCCCATCTCTTGGCGAAAGCGGATCTCGCGAAACTGGAAGGAACGGTCACCGACACCAAGGGCGGCGGAAACTACATCATCACCCTGGAGAACGGGATGACCCTGTCGGCAAAGCTGAGCGGAACCCTGAAACGGTACAAGATCCGTGTCGTCAGGGGCGACAAGGTCACCGTGGGGGTGTCCCCCTATGACACCACCCACGGACTCATCCTGTATCGCCACAACCAGTAGCCCGCCGTACCTTTCCGAACTCCTCTCGCCTGTCGCGCCTCGATGGGGCGCCATGACCCTGGCGCCTTGCTGGCGCGGCGCATCGACGCTCTCGGTGCAACAAGCTATTTACGAGACGGTACACTAGTCCTCCGCCTCTATCCTGATGCGTTTCCTCTTGCCGCGCCGCTCCTCGCACTTGGGGATGCAGAGCACCAGAACG
>DATEXR010000228.1 GCA_035256765.1 Candidatus Deferrimicrobiaceae bacterium
CTACACGCTATTGGTCCTGTGCCCCGCGTTTCTCGTTCTCGACCGGAAGCCCCGCCCGACGGGGTTCTATCCGCTTGCGTTCCTCCTCCTGTACATGCCGGTCCGCTTCTTCCTCGACTTCTTGAGGATCAGCGACGCGCGTTACGGCGGTCTGACGTTCGGGCAGTACGCGGCGATCGCCGGTTTCGCCGTGGCGGGGTACGTCGTCCTCCGCCGGAGCGTGTCCCGAAACCCCTGAGCCGCCCTCTCCCCTTCTCCGGGCCGTTCGGGCACCCGACGCTAACGGGTGTAAAATGAAAAGTTATGCGTGATGGCGGAGGATCGTCCCCAATGCGAGAGCCGGCAATCTCCCTCCGGGGTCTCGTCAAGCGATACGACGCGGTCGTCGCGGTCGACTCCCTGGACCTCGACATTCGGGCGGGGGAGTGTTTCGGTCTGCTCGGCCCCAACGGAGCGGGGAAAACGACGACTCTCGAGATCCTGGTCGGGCTACAAAGCTCCACCGCCGGGCAGGTCACCGTGCTCGGGCGGGAATGGGGGGAGGACGACCGGTCGCTTCGTTCGCGGATCGGGGTCTCGCTGCAGGAGACCCGTTTCCCGGAACGCCTCAAGGTCTCCGAGGTGGTGGCGCTGTTCGCAAGCTTCTATCCCCGAAGCCGCGACCCCCTCTCCGTCATCCGGGAGGTGGGTCTTGCGGAGAAGGCCGGCGCCTGGACGAGCAGACTCTCGGGCGGGCAGAGGCAGCGGCTCGCCCTCGCCTGCGCGCTGGTGGGGGACCCGGAGCTGCTCATCCTGGACGAGCCGACCACGGGACTCGACCCCCAGGCGCGGCTTGCCTTCGGCGACTCGATCCTCTCCTACAAGGACCGGGGATGCACCATCCTCGTCTCGACGCATTCCATGGAGGAGGCGCAGCGCATCTGCGACCGTGTCGCCATCATCGACCGGGGAAAAGTGCTCGCCGTGGGGTCCCCCGGCGATCTGATCGCTTCCCTGGACGCAAACCTCGTCGTCGAGGTGGAGATGGCGGCGGGCGATATCGGGGACAAGGCCGTCCTCCAGCTCGTCGGGGTATCTTCGGTCCGGCGGGAGAACGGCGCGATCCTCGTGTCCATCCGGGATGCGCACATCACCGTCCCTGCGCTTCTCGATCTTTTCCGGGCCCGGTCTGTCGTCCTCGCGCATCTGACGCTGCGGCAGGCGACGCTGGAAGACGTGTACGTTTCCCTGACCGGGAGAAAATACCGCGATGAATAGCCCGCTGGTCCATCTCCTTCTGGCGAGGTTCCGCGAAAGCATCCGGCATCCCGAAACGATCTTCTGGACATTCGTTTTCCCGATTCTCCTGGCGTTCGCGCTGGGAATCGCCTTCCGCGGGGAGCGCCCCGATCCGGCTGCCGCCGCGGTGGTCGATTCCCCCGGGGCGGCGGAAATCGCGAGGACTTTGCGGGCGGACGACGATGTGAGGGTCGACGTGCTTCCCCGGGAGGCGGCGGACCGCCTCCTTCGGACGGGCGGCGCGGCGGTCCTGGTCATCCCCGGGGACCCTCTCGTCTACCGGTACGACCCGACCCGGCCCGACAGCCGGCTCGCCCGGGAGCGGGTGGACGGGATTCTCCAGCGCGCGGCGGGGCGCACCGACCCGGTGCCCGCGGCGGACAGGCTCGTCACGGAACCCGGCGCCCGCTACATCGATTTCCTCGTGCCGGGACTGCTCGGGATGAACCTGATGGGCGGCGGGCTTTGGGGAATCGGGTGGGTGATCGTCGAGGACCGGATCCGCAAGCTCCTCAAACTGCAGCTGGCCACTCCCATGCGGAAACGGGACTTCCTCCTGGCGCACGTGCTGTCGAGAATGGTCTTCCTCCCGCTGGAGGTCGTCCCCCTTCTGTTTCTCTCCTGGCTCTTCTTCGGCGTGTCCACGGCCGGATCGGCCTTCTCCCTGGCGGTGACCGCGACGGCCGGGGCGCTCTCCTTCGCGGGCCTCGGGACGCTCCTTGCGAGCCGCGCCCGGACGACCGCGGCGATCTCGGGACTGATCAACCTCGCCACCTTCCCGATGATCGTCCTCTCGGGGGTCTTCTTCTCCGTCAGCCGGTTTCCCGACTCCCTCCGGCCGCTGATCCGTGCCCTGCCTCTCACCGCCCTGATCGACGCGCTCCGGGGAATCATGACCGACGGGGCGCACCTCGCCGCGCTTTGGCCCCAGTTCCTGGTGATGGGCCTGTGGGGGACCCTGTCCTTCGTTGTCGCCCTGTGGATTTTCCGGTGGACGTAGTGCCGGCCTCTTTCCGCCCCTGCCGCCTTTCCTAAAACAGGTAGATCCGGAAAATCGCGAGGACCGCCCCCACCAGCGCCCCGACGATGGCCCCGTTCAAACGGATATACTGGAGGTCCGAACCCACCTTCGATTCGATCTGGGCCGCAAGGTCGATGTCGCGCAGCTTCTCCAGGCTCCCACGGACCATATCCCCGATGTAGGCATGGCGCTTCCGGACGAGCTCCACGGCCGTTTCGCGGACCCATGCGTCCAGTTTTTCCTGCGCGTCTGCGTCCCGGGCGAACTCCGAAAGCCTCTCGTTGAGGAATCTGCGCATCAGCGACGCGAGGTCCGAATCGGGGTGGTCGAGCTGCGCCAGAGCCGTCGCCCGGAACTGCCCAAGGACCTTCCGGATGACCTCCACCGCGTCGGTGTTCTCGACCAGCCGGGCCCGCAGGGTGTTCACCGTGGAAACCGCCTCGGGGTCGCCCGAGGAAAGGGCTCGCGCGAAATCGAGCAGCATGGCGTCCAGATTCTGCCGGATCGGGTGACCGGGGTTCCCCCTCGCCTCCTGCACGAAGACCGAAAGGTTGTCGAGAAGGGCCCGGGCGACCGTCCGGTCGTCCAGGAGGTCCACCGCCTCGGCGATATTGAGAACCACCTTCCTGTGGAGACCGCCCTCCTTGTAGGCGTCAAGCGCCTGCCGGGAAAGCCTCCGGAACAGGCCCTCGATCTCCGGGTCCCCGAGGGAACGGGTCAGGGATTTGAGCAGGAGGTCCCACACGGCGTCGTGGTCCCTCCGGGCGATCGCCTGCTCCATCCAGACTCCCAGGGGTCCCGCCAGGTCGATCCCCTTCACCTGGTCCTGAAGCGTCCGGGAAAGAAAGCCCGCGATCTCCGGCCCGTCCAGTCCTTCGACGATTTTCCCCAGCAGGTCTCGCAGCACCACGAGCAGCTTCTCCCGCCGGGACCCGTCCCCCAGGTATTCCAGGAGGGCCCGGGAGGCGGAAAACCGACCGAGGTGCTCCTCGATGACCGCGGGGGAGAGCCAGCGGTTCTGCACCATGTCCGCGATGCCGTCGACGATCCGGGCGCGGTTCTTGACGATGATGTTGGTGTGCCGCCGGATCAGCGGGATCCGGACTTCGCGAAACAGGGCCGTCACCGCGAACCAGTCGGCCACCCCGCCGATCGTCCCGGCCTCGAAGGCCGACGCCGCAATGACCCAGAACGGGCCACGGACCCACTCCTGGTGAAGCGAAAGCGTAAGGACCGTGAACCCGGTCACCGCGATCCCTAAAGATACGGGTCCAAGACGCCTGCCGGTACGAATGCTTTCCTCCCCTGCTTGTTCCGCTGCGCCTGCGACAGGACCGGTCTACAGCAGGCCCTTCACGGCGCCAAGGACGGCGGCGTAGTCGGGCTCCTTGGCCACCTCCCCCACGTGCTGGACGTACCGGACCACGTCCTTGCCGTCCACGACGAAGATGGACCGGGACAGAAGCTTCAGTTCCTTGATCAGCACCCCGTAGGCGGAGGCGAAGGAGCGATCCTGGTAGTCGGACAGCGTCTTCACCTTGTCCACGCCCGCCGCGGCGCACCACCGTTTCTGGGCGAAGGGGAGATCGAGGCTGATGGTCAGCACGACCACGTTCCCCGGCAGTTTCGCCGCCTCCTGGTTGAACCGGCGGGTCTCCGTGTCGCACGTCGGCGTGTCCAGCGAGGGAACGGCGCTGATCACCTTCACCTTCCCCCGGAAGTCCCTCAGGGTCACCGGCGCAAGCGCGGTGTCCACCACCCGGAAATCGGGCGCCTTGTCCCCCACCCGGATCTCCGGCCCGAGAAGCGTCATCGGGTTCCCCTTGAACGTTATGACTCCTTTACGCTCCTGCATCGTGTCCTCCTTTTGCAAAGGTACGGTTGCTCCCGGTCGCAACGGCCCGAACCGGAGGCGACGTCACGCCGCCGTGGTTTCCATCTCCTTCGTGTATTTGCCGAACCGGGCGGCGCTGTTGCATCGCGCGCGGTGGTAATAGGCCCGCTGGGCGGCGGGGACGTTTGCCGGATCCCCTTTCCAGGTTTTCAGCACCGGGTCCTGCAGAGCCCGTCCGTAGGAAAAGCTGAGCTCCCAGGGATGCCTTCCCAGGGCGTTCATGGCGCTCAAATTCCGGGTTGCCTGCTCCGGGCTTTGACCGCCCGAGAGGAAGACGATGCCGGGGACGGCGGAGGGGACGGTGCGGCGCAAGGTGCGAACCGTGGCCTCGGCCACCTCGGAACCGCCCGCCTGTTTCGGGCACTCCTTCCCGGAGAGGATCATGTTGGGCTTGAGAAGCGTCCCCTCGAGGGCCACGCGGTGCTCGAGAAGCTCGGAGAAGACAAGGGTGAGGGCGGCGGTCGTCACCTCCTCGCAGCGCTCGATCGTGTGGGGGCCGTCCATGAGCACTTCGGGCTCCACGATGGGGACCAGGCCGGCTTCCTGGCACAGGGCGGCGTAGCGCGCGAGCGCGTGGGCGTTCCCCTTGAGGCAGCATGCCGTCGGGATGCCGTCCCCGATGGCGATCACGGCGCGCCACTTGGCGAAACGGGCGCCCAGGTCCCGGTACCCGGAGAGCCGTTCCCGCAAGCCGTCCAGCCCCTCGGTGATCTTCTCCCCCGGAAAGCCGGGGAGGGGCTTGGCCCCCGTGTCCACCTTGATGCCGGGGATGATTCCCTGCTTGGCGAGGACCTGCGGGAAGGGGGTGCCGTCCTTGGCCTTCTGGCGGATCGTCTCGTCGAACAGGATGACGCCGCTGACGAACTCCGAGGCCCCGAGAGTGGTGAAGAGCAGATCCCGGTAGACGCGCCGGTTTTCCTCGGTGGAAGCGGTTCCGATGCCTTTAAACCTCTTTTCGATGGTTGGCGAGCTTTCGTCCGCGGCCAGGATTCCCTTCCCTTCCGCGACGAGCGACCGGGCGACGGATTCCAGTTCCTTGGGTGGCATGCGGTTCCCTCCTCTTTCTTCCTGGGGTTTGCCCGGCCGTGGCCGGGAAACGAACGGTAAAAGCCAAATTTTCTTTCCGTTTTGATGCGTTCGGGAACCCCCGGTTTCACGGCGGAAGGCAAAGATACCCGCCACGCCGGAACCTCACCCGAGAAGATGGACATTTCCGATCTTCACGCGGGAAAGTCCCGCG
>DATEXR010000229.1 GCA_035256765.1 Candidatus Deferrimicrobiaceae bacterium
GGTATCCGGGGGCCATGTCCATCCCGGAGGCGACCCTGCGCACATCCTTCATCGCCTCGCCCAGCGGAAGCCCGTCCAGGTTCGCGGAGATCACCACCTGGCGAGTGAGGTCCTCCCGGCCGATCTCCGAGGGCGTGGCGCTCATGCTGTACGACGCCACCTCCCCCAGCGGCACGAGCGCCGTCGGCTCCCCCGCCCTCCGGACGGCAATACGCAGCCGCTCGACCTGGGACGGCTCCTGGCGCAGCACGAGCGGAAGCCTCACCCGGACGTCCACCGCATCGCCGTCCTCGTCCTCGTACGTGGTCACCGCCTGCCCCCCCACGAGTGCCCCCACCGTCCGCACGATGTCCCCGGTCGTGACTCCGGTGCTCACCGCTTTTTCCCGATGGACGGCGAGCCGGAACTCCGGGATGTCGTGCTCGAGCGTCGCCTCGAGGTCCACAATCCCCGGGATTCGGTATAACTCCCCCTTGAGTTCCGCGGCGTACCGCTTCAGAAGATCGATGTCTTCCCCCCGGACGTTGACCAGGAGGGGCTTCTCCCCCCCAAGACGACCCACCTCGGTGAAGGACGGCACGATTCCCGGGACTTCCTGCAGGCGCGCCCGCAGGATCCGCTGGAGTTCCTCCTGGCTTCTGCCCCGCTTTTTCTTCTCCGTGAGCTTCACGTAGACCATGCCGTCCCGCACCGTCCCCGCGTCTCCCGCACCGATCGTGGAGTACGTGTGCTTCACCTCGGGAATCCTGCCGACCTCTGCGAGCACGAGAGCGATACGACCCCGTGTCTCGTCGATCGAGGCGTCCGGGGCGGACTGGAAGTTGATCTGGAACTCCGCCTGGTCATAGGGGCTGAAAAATTCGCTCTTGAGGGTGACGAAGACGCAGAGCCCCGCGGCGAAGGCGAGGGTCGCGATGCCGATTACGGTCTTGCGGTGATCGAGCGCCCACGCGATGACCGACCGGTACCGGTCCGCCGTCCTGTCGAACCAGTCGTTGAACCGGTCGAGCACCCGGGCCACCGCGTGCCGCTTCCCCGTCCGGTCGATGTCGGGATCGTGCCACCGGGAGGAGAGCATCGGGTCGAGCGTGAAGGAGACGAAGAGGGAGACGAGCACCGCGAAGGTGACCGTGATCCCGAATTGGAAGAAGAAGCGCCCCACGATCCCCTTCATGAACGCCACCGGGACGAAGACGGCAACGATGGAGAAGGTGGTGGCCATGACGGCCAGCCCGATCTCGCTCGTCCCTTCCCGCGCGGCCGTGAAGTGGTCCTGGCCGTGCTCCAGGTGGCGCACGATGTTCTCCCGCACGACGATGGCGTCGTCGATCAGAAGCCCGATGGCCAGGGACAGGGCCATCAGGGTCATGACGTTGAGCGTCATTCCCATGAAGTTCATGACGATAAAGGAAGAGATCACCGAGATGGGAAGGGTGAGCCCGGTGATGACGGTGGACCGCCAGGAGTTGAGGAAGCAGAAGACGATCAGGACCGTAAGGATCCCCCCCAACACCAGGGTCTCCTGGACGTCGCGGACGGAGTCCCGGATCATGATCGAGGCATCGCGGACCATCTCGATCCGGGTCCCCGGGGGGAGCTCTTCCTGGAGTTCCCCGATCTCCTTCTTGACTCTGTCCACCACGTCCACGGTGTTGGCGCCCGACTGCTTCTGGATGTCGAGCGCCACGGCGGGGACCCCGTTCACCAGGGCGAGCGACCGCTGCTCCTCGATTCCGTCCCGGATGCTCGCCACTTCCCCGAGCGTGACGGGCCTTCCGCTCCGCTGGGCGATCACCATCGAACCGAACTGGTCCACCACCTTCGGCTTTCCCGAGACGCGCAAGGGGAATTCGAAGCCGTTCCGGTTGAGCCGGCCCAGGGGGGTGTTGACGTTCTCCGCCTGGAGCCCCGCGATCACCTCGTCCACCCCCATCCCGAGGGCGTCGAGCCGGGCCGGGTCGATCTCCACGCCCACCTCCCGCTTCGATTCGCCGACGAGGTCGACCTTCCCCACCCCGGCGATGTTCTCGAATCGGCGGCGGATCTTCTTGTCGACCAAGGTGGTCAGATCCCTCGGCGACAGGGTCTCCGAGCGGACGGCCAGGGAGACGACGGGCATCGCGGAGAAATCGAGTTTCTGGATGATCGGCTCGTCGATCCCCTGGGGCAGGTCGCCCCGGATGGCGCTCACCTTGGCGCGCGCCTCCTGGGAGGCCTCGTTGATCCGCACCTCCAGCCGGAACTGGACGATGACGGTGGATACGCTCTCGCGGGACATCGAGGTGACGTGCTTGACCCCGGCGATCGGGTTCACCGCCTCCTCGATCCGCTTGCTCACCTCCCGCTCCACGGTCTCCGGGGACGCCCCCGGGTACTTGGTGACGATGGTGATCACGGGGATCTCCACGTCGGGGAACATGTCGATCGCGAGCCTCTTGTACGAAAACGCGCCGAGCGTGACGAGGGCGAGCATCATGACCGACGCGAAGATCGGCCGTTGGATGGAAAGATTGGAAAGAAACATCCTCAGGCGCCCCCGTTTCCTTGCGTGGCCTTCACCCGGTCGCCGTCCCTCACGTTGAAACCCCCGCGCGTGATCACCATCTCCCCCGCCGAAAGCCCGGAGACGATCTCCACCCCGTCCCCCGACACGACCCCCGTTCCGACCTGACGCAGGCGGGCGACGTTGTCGGTGACTACAAACAGGCTCGCTTTCCGGCCTCCCACGTCCCAGGACAGAAGGGAGGCCCGGGGCGCCTGGAGCACGCCGGTGCGCTTCCCGGTGACGATCCGCCCGGTGACGAAAAGACCGCCCTTCAATACTTCCTGCCGGTTCTCGACCTCGGCGACGACCTTCACCGACCGGTTCGACTCGTCCACGGCGGGGTTGATGAATTTCACCTTCCCCGTGAAGGTTCTTCCCGGAACCGCGTCCGTGAAAAAGGTGAGCGGCTGCCCCACGCGAAGAGCCCCCATCTCGCTGGAGGGAACGGTGACCGTCAGGTCGAGCAGGCGGTTGTCGACCACCCGGAACAGCTCCTTCTGCATCTCCCCGACGACCTCCCCGACGTTGACCATCCGTTCGGCGACCACCCCGTCGAAGGGCGCCCGGATGACCGCCTTGGAGAATCGCGCCCTCGCCTGCCGGATATCCTCCTCCGCCACCCGGACCTGGGCCCGCGCCGCGGAGACGCGGGCGGCCGCCGCCTCCTTTTGCGTCCGGGCGTCGTCCAGGTTCTGCTGCGTGACCAGACCAACTTCCTTCAGGTTATGGGCGCGCTCGTCCTCCCGGTCGGCCCGGTTCCCCGCCGCCTCCGCCTCCAGAAGGGCCGCCTTGGCCATCTCGAGAGAGGCCTCCGCTTTATTCTTCATTGCCTCGGCTTCGCGGGTGTCCACGCGGGCCAGCGGGGCGCCCTTTTTCACCCGCACCCATTCGGTGACGTACACTTCGGCCACCGTCCCTCCGAACTCGGATTTCACGAGGGCGTCGTATTTCGGGGAAAGGTTCCCCGTCACGTCGACTCCCGCGGCCATGTCGGCCAAGGCTGCACGGGCCGTCTCCACGGCCGCGAGGGGCCGACCGGCGGTGTTCGCCCCCTTCCCGCCGTTTTCCCCCTGCGCGGAGCATCCCGTAAGTCCCGCCGCGAGGAGGAAGAGCACGGCGGCAGATGCCATCGCCCGGTTCATTTCCCGCCTCCTTTCCCCCGCGGCTTCCGACTTCCCCCCGTCGCGGCGATTCCCTTGTATATGATGAGCAGGACTCTCTCCAGGCCATTCCTGTCGAGCGCATCCCCGGGCTGGCAGAGCTGGGACTCCATGGCGACGTTCAGGGCACCGAGGATGGCCCACATCATGTCGTCGACGTTCCCCTTCTCGAACTCGCCCCTCCGGATTCCTTCCCGGACCAGTCCCCGGACGACATCCTGGAGCCTGCGGTGATAGGCGTCGAAGTCGATGAACGGCGCACCCTGGGGCGGCCCGTAATAGATGGCGTACATCACGCGCGCCACGTCGATGTGATCCAGGAAGAGGGAAAACACCTGCGTGCAGAGGCGCGTCAGCCTCTCCACTGCGCTACCCCGCTCCGAGAGGGATTCCTCGAGAAGGGAGTCGAACCGGGAGAATCCCCCGCGCATCAGATCGAGGTAGATCCCTTCCTTGTTCCGGAAATAGTAGTACAGGACCGGTTTCGTGACCTCTGCGGCCGCGACGATCTCCCGGACGGTCGTCCCGGAGTACCCTTTCCGGGTGAACAGTTCGGTGGCGCTTTTCAGAAGCCTTTCGCGCGCAGTGACGTCGGAGACTCGTACTCGCATCCCCTGCTTCGTAGCCATCGTTCCTCCCTAAAAATTATCGCCCTCGCCCCGCTCTTTCCCTACCGAACGGTAAGTATAGACGGACGAACACCCTTGTCAAGGGGGAAATTTACCGAACGGTAAGTACAGATGGCGAACCGGGCGCGGAAGTTTCCACGCCGTGATGAATGGTCGGAATGGACGCGCCCCGGGACCGGGGGCGAATTACGGGGATGGCCGGGGCAGGCCCCCCGCGTTCGGAGGTCTGCGCCCCCCTGCTGTCACACGCCCCCCCCCGCCTTCTTCGCGATGCGTGCGTTGAACTTGGCGAAGTCGACCGTGAACCGCTCGTGGGTTCCCTTCCCGATCACCTCCACCTCGTCCCTCCCCTCGATCTCCCAGACGGTACGGCGGCCGTCGACTCCGATGCAACGGACGTGGACGGTGACCTCCATACCCGGAGGCGTCGCCGCGGTGTGGGTTATGTTGACGAGCGTGCCGACGCTCCCCTCGCCCGGGTCCAGGTGGGGCGCCATCGCCTCGATGCATGCCCATTCGAAGAGCCCGACCATGTAGCCGGTGGCGAATACCTTCGGCATGGCCTGGAACACCGACGCCTCGGGATAGAGGTACGGCACCGTCTTGTTCTCGGGGACCCGGTACTTGTGCGTGTGCGTAAGCCCTGCCTTCAGCGTGTCTTTCATCGCTCCCTCCTCTCCCGTCTCTGGGGTTTTCGCCCCCGGGATTCCGGGTTTCCGGATCGACGGGGCCTCGTTGGGAAACGATAGACGATTTCCCAACCGGGGTACAATGGGAGAAAACGCAGGGAACCGATCGGACAGGAGGGGGAATCATGCCGCAGCTCTCGGGGAAAAAGGTGCTTTTCGTCATCTGTCAGGAGAATTTCCGGGACGAGGAACTCGCGCACCCCCGCGAGGAAGTGGCGAGGGCGGGCGCGAAGACGGAAGTGGCGGCCCGGAAGAAGGCCCCCGCGAAGGGGATGCTGGGCGCGGTGGAGAACCCCGACCTCGCGATCCGCGACGCAAAGGCATCCGACTACGACGCCGTGGTGGCCGTCGGGGGGCGGGGGACCCCCGAACACCTGTGGAACGACGACGACCTCCACAAACTGCTCCGGGAGGCTCGGGATGCCGGGAAGGTCGTCGGCGGGATCTGCCTCTCGGGTGCGACTCTGGCGGTGGCGGGTGTGCTCAAGGGCGTCGAAGCCACCTGCTACGTGACCGATGCGTCGAAAAAGGAGATGCAAAAAGGGGGGGCGATCTTCGTCGAGAAGCCGGTGGTGGTCTCCGGGAAGATCGTGACGGCCAGCGGGCCGCCCGCGGCCCGGGATTTCGGGAAGGCCCTCGTAACGGCGCTTTCGAAAGGATAAGATACGCAATAATCGACGGATGCAGGCAACCCCCACCCGAGGAGGGACCCCATGGCTCCTTGCCCCGCGCGGATGCGGCTGGCATTATTCCTTTCCCCGATCTTCCTTGCTTTCGCCCTCGCGACTTCGGGGTGCGGGGACACCAACGTCGGGAAGGCGGAGTCGGTCGCCGCCCTGGCGGGCGCCGCCGGCGGGCCCGGCTTCTTCGACGGCTCCGCCTCCGACCCGGTGCGCTTCGATTCTCCTTACGCCGTGGCCGTCACCGCGACGGGAGACCGCTTCGTCGCCGACATGAAAAACCACGTGATCCGGAAGGTCGACGCGACGGGAAGGGTGACGACCTTCGCGGGCGCGTTCGGCGTGGCGGGCTCCGCGGACGGGACGGGGACGGCAGCCCGGTTCAACCTCCCTTCCGGGATCGTTGCCGTCGGCACCACGCTTTATGTCTGCGACACGGGAAACCATACGATCCGGGAAATCGTGTCCACAAGCGGACTCGTGACCACGGTGGCGGGTACACCCGGCGTTCCGGGGGCCATCGACAACACCCTCCCGGGAAACGTACTCTTTTCCTCTCCCCGGGGGATCACCTCCGACGGGGGGACGAACCTGTACGTGGCGGACACGGGAAACCACAAGATCCGCAAGGTGATTTCGGCCTCCGGCGCAACCACAACGTTCGCGGGATCGGGAACCCCCGGGTTCGCCGACAATACAGGCACGACGGCAAGCTTCGTCTCCCCCGAGGGGATCACCTTCGACGGCTCATCGCTCTTCGTCGCCGACACGGGAAACCATGCGATCCGGAAGATTACCCCGGTGGGAACCGTCGGGGAGGTCACCACCCTGGCGGGTGACGGCACCTCCGGCTTCCTCGACAATGCCGCGGGGGGGAGCGCCCGCTTCTCCTCTCCCGTCTCTCTTGTCGCGATCGGCAGCAACCTCTTCGTTTCGGATACGGGGAATCATGTCGTCCGTCAAGTCGAACCGGCGGGATTCGTCACCACCCTGGCGGGGCTTCCCCAGGTGGCGGGATTTTCCGACGGCACGGGGAGCGCCGCCCGGTTCAACAGTCTGAAAGGAATCGCCGTCCAGGAAGGCGTAAGCAACCTGTTCTACGTAGCCGACACGGAAAACCACGTCATCCGGCAGGTTTCGGTCGGGGGCACGGTCGTCACGACGGCGGGAAGCCCGCCGCAGGCAGGGCTGGTCAACTCGACGGGGGAGAGCGCCAGGTTCGACGCGCCCGCAGGGGTCACCGTCATCGGGGACGACCTGTTCGTTTCCGACACCGGCAACAACACGGTCCGGAAGGTCACCGCTTCCGGGGTGGTCACGTCGCTTACGGGGAGCGTGTTCAACGGCCCCCGGGGGATCGTGGCGGTGGGAACCGATCTCTACGTGGCGGATTCGGAAAACCATGCGATCCGGAAGGTCACCTCGGCCGGCGTGGTCACCCCATTTGCCGGGAGCGATGCCGGGGTGGAGGGCTTCGCAAACGGCACCGGGACGGCGGCGCGATTCCGGATGCCGAAAGGGATCGCCACCGACGGTTCCTTCCTCTATGTCGCGGACACGGGAAACCATGCGGTCCGGAAGATCGATATCGGCTCGGCCGCGGTTACCACGGTCGCCGGGGACGGGACACCCGGCCTGCCGACGGATACGCCGTCCCGATTCCGCAGCCCCGAGGGGATCGCCTTTCTCGGCGGCAACATCTACGTGGCGGACACGGGGAACCACGCCGTCCAGAAAGTCACTCCCGCAGGCGTGGCCACCAACTTTGCCGGAAGCAGCGCGGGGGTGTCGGGATCGGTCGATGACACGGGGACGGCGGCACGATTCCATACTCCGAGAGGGATCGCCGGGGTGGATCCCTTCCTGTACGTCGCCGACACGGGCAACCACACCGTCCGCAGGATCAGCACGTCGCGGAAGGTGATCACCTTCGCGGGCGACCCCGGGGCGGCGACGACGATAAACGGCGACCCCTCCGCCGCGCGGATGAACGCCCCGACGGGGATCGCCGGGGTGCCGGGGACGATCTACTTCACCGACACCAACGAAAATGTTATCCGCAAGATCCTGTTCTGAAAGGAGGTCATATGCCCAGGAAGACGGAACGGATCCGCAACCACCACAAGGGAATCGTGAAGAACCTCAGGATGATCGTGAAGCGCGCAGACAAGATCCCCGCCCGTCCCGGCGAGGTGACGAAAAAAGCCCTGAAAGGGGACATCGACTTCCTGCTTAAGGATCTCACCCCGCACGCCGAAGGGGAGGAAAAGGGACTCTATCCCATGGCGGACAAGCTCATCCGCAAGCACGGGCGGCCCACGGCGACGATGAGCCGCGAACACGTTCATCTGAAGAAGGAGATCGCCGCCTACTGCCGGGCTGCCCGCCAGATCGCCTCCGCGAAGGGGGCGGTCCCGGCGGCGGCCCGGACGGCGCTTTGGAAGGCCGCCATCCGGCTCGATTTCCTCCTGTCCGTCCACCTCGAAGAGGAAGAAGAGGATCTCCTCCCCTACTTCGACAAGCACCTGTCGCAGAAGGAAGTGGACGCGGTCATCGAGAAGATGCACGGGCACTGAGCGCGGATAGGACGTCGGCAGAGTGGGCG
>DATEXR010000230.1 GCA_035256765.1 Candidatus Deferrimicrobiaceae bacterium
TAGAGATCGTCGAGCAGGTTCTGCCGCTCGTTCTGGAGATCATTCCGGGACAGGCCGCCGACGGATTGATCGACATATACGAACCGGGCAGCCATGAGGGGCAAACGCTGCGGAAGCTGTGCGAGAGGACGCTGAACAAAAAGGACTGGAGCATCGAGGAGCTTCAGATTTTGGAAGACATCCGTAGACAGCTCGAGGGCGGAAGGCTCATCTGCCGAGGGAAGCCGATCGATGGGACCGCGCTCGACCATGCGGCCCGCGAAGCAACGGAGGCGGGAGAGAAATATCTGTATGTGCCCGTTCGGGCCATCAAACCCCAGGAAGGTGGGAATCGTAGGCGTTGCGAAAAGGGCGCGCGGTTCGATTTCGACAACGCCTGCTGTGACCATGAAGATGCGCAATAGCGAGGAAGCGAGAGTCGACTCCTGTGGGATGACCCACCGGCCGTCGTCCCCTTCCTGACCTGCGGTGCCTCATGCGGAACCTGCTGAACTCCGACCTCGAGCTTCTGGTGAGATCCGGGATCCTGTACGTGCCCCTGTTGTTCGACCCGGATATCGAGCGCGAGGTCCGCGGGCGGCCGGCGACGGGCAGCCTCGCGGAGGAGAACGGGAGGCTTTTCGTCCAGGCTCTGACCCTGCAGTCCCTGTTGGACAACTATGGAACGATCGATCCGGAAGCATACGCGGAGCTTAGATACCGTTGCCTGAAAGATTGCCCGCCGGCGGCGGGGATGGGGAAAACGGCGGTAGAAGGGAATCTGCGGGAGATTCTTTTCGGCATGACGCCTCATTTTGTCCGCAAGAGCAAAGGGCCTACCCGGAGGTCGCTCGGGGAGATGGGGATCCTGGACCTGATCGGCGAGAAGATCCGGATTCCCCCCCGGTATCATGAGGAGGCGGAACGGCTTGCGGATGCGGAATCCGTTTCCCGGCGGCTCCGTTGCCTCGAGGATCGGGGAACGACGGCCTGCCCCCCAAGGGAGGGACCGGTTTCGCCGGGAGAGCTTTCCGAGTGGATCCGAAAGGCGTTGGCGTCAAGGATCGTTGAGGAGGAAAAGGATCGCTTGAGGCGGATGCTTCAGAGCCGCGATCGCTTGACCGGGTCCTCCGGGAGGCGGGGCGCCCTGCTGCTCTATATCGCCGAGGAGGGATCGCTGGATATCAGCGGGTTCGGGTTTTCGAGAATGGGCGGGGCCGACGAATACCTCGTATACAAGCATACGGGGGAATTCGCGCTGAAGGACTTCTACGGTCGTCTCTATTTGTTCCCCGATTGCCGGGTGGCCGTCACCACCGTGCCGCCGCTCAAGCCCTTCGTGATCGAGACGTATAAGCATCCTTTCCTGGAAGGGTACGAACCGGGGCAGATCATCTGCATGCACAGTTTCGATCCCCCCCGGGTCTTTAGCGCAGCGTCCGCGATCCACGCGCTGGAGGAGGGGATCAGCGCACTGCTCTACGGGTACAGCAGCAGGCGGTGCAACGGGTACCACGTTCTCGACCGGACGGCAAGTCCCGTCCGGGTGGAGGAATCGGAGGACGACGGTGTCCCGTGGCATCACGACGATCCGGTGATCCGGAGATGGACCATGCGGGACATCGATTTCCGGGAGTACCGCATCCCGAACGACCATCGCAAAATCGCGGAGGGGGAAGTCGTGGTGACCAATCAGCTCACGCCGTGAGCTTCGAGGGACAACGAGGAAGTCATGAAGCGGAGGTTCCCCTAAGCATGCAAAACGTCGACCTGCCGAAGAGCATTCGATCGGAGCGTGCGCGGAAGAAAAGGAAGCAGCCTCTGGAAAACACCCTTTTCGAGAGGATCGACGGCTTGGTTCGCGCGCATGCCCTGAGGGAGGCCTTTCTGGCGAGGCTCGGCGGTTTTCGCGAGGAGCCGCTTCCGGAAAACGTTCGGTTCGAGAGGACGAAGGAGAAGGAACCTTACGCCCCGCCCTGGTTTCCCCTGTCACGCCGGGAAGACTTTGGCATCACGATGGCGATTCTGGAAAGGGGGGACAATCCCTACCTCCGGTATGCCGCCTCGCCCGATGAGATCCTGCTGAGCGGGCCTCTGTTCGGCCGCAATCCGCGCCTGGACCCCGACACATTGGCCCGGCACCATTTCGAAACGTTGCTCCTCGCGGAGATCGCGAGGAGGGAGATCGCCGACCTGACGGGGCGGATGAGAACCGCTCTCGAGAAGGAAGGACCCGCCCATGAGGATCCGTCCCCCCGGGAATCGCTTGCGGAGCGCATCGGCAGGCTGCGGGAATTCATCGCGGGCGTGGACGGCGAGGAATCCGCCGGAGGATAGCTGAATATGGTGGAGAGAATATCCCCGCAAAGCCGGCAGCAGATCGAGGAAAAGCTCGGAGAGTTCCGGGGAGGCCAGATCGGCGAGGCAGTGGCGCAGATCCTCGAGTTCGACAAGACGCCAACGGACCTTAAGGCCTTCATGGACAGGTTCGTGATCGGCCAGGAGAAGGGGAAGAAGATCATCTCCGTGGCGATCACGTACCATTACCGGAGGCTGGCCAACGCGCTCAAGCACGCCATGGTGGAGGACGGCGACGACCTCGACGCCGCCCTCCGGAAGGCGACGACGCCGAAGGCGAACGTCCTCATCGTCGGGCCGAGCGGCTGCGGGAAGACGTACACCGGAGAGATCGCGTCGAGATTGGTCGGTGTGCCGTTCGCCGTGGAGGACATGACGAAGTTCAGCGAGGTGGGGTACGTCGGGCAGAATGTCAGCGACATCTTGCTGGACCTGCTGATCGCCGCAGGGGGAAACCCCCATGTGGCGCAGATGGGGATCGTCTACCTGGACGAGATCGACAAGATCGCGGCGGAAGCCGTCCTGTGCAAGGACGTTTCGGGAAGAGGGGTCCAGAAGGGACTGTTGAAGCTGGTGGAAGGCGCGGAAAACACCGTCGATCTGGGCAAGAGAAGGATCTCCCTGTCCACCCGGCACGTCCTGTTCATCGCAGGAGGCGTGTACGAGAATCTCGAGGCCATCGTCCGGGAGCGGATGGCCGGGGATGGTCTCCAAGGCGATTGGCGAACCCACATGCTGACCGACGACTTCGTCTCCTACGGGATGGAGAGGCAGCTCATGGGACGGTTCCCGATCCGCGCGGCCTACCATGCGCTGACCGTCGAGGACCTGCGGTCCATCATGCTCCAGAGCGAGGAGAGCCCGTCCCGGGCGTATGTCAACGACTTCCAGGCGTGGGGCATCGACTTGACGTTCACCGACGAAGCATTGACCGAAGTGGCACGGCGCGCGCAACGGGAAGGAACGGGGGCGCGCGGCCTGATCAGCATTCTTCATCAGGTCCTTCTGGAAGACATGTATCGGCTTCCGGGGACCCATACCGGCGAGTTGGTGGTCGACGGGAGATATGTGAGGGAGAGGATCCGGTGAGGTTCCTGGATCTGTCAGGGCTGAAACGGCCGCAGGGGTACGAGATGGAGTTGGCGGCGCTGCCCAAGGAGATTCTCATGGCGGAGTACGCCATGGCGAAGGCCTTTGCGATAAACGATCTGGTTCGGTCGGTCCACAAGGGAAGCTACGAATGGTACGGATACACCATCGGCAACCTGGAAAAGCCTGAGCTCATCGTGGATATCGGGCTTCCTGCAAACGACCGGAACGTTCCCGATTACACAAGCGTCACCCCGGAGAGGATCGCCGAGTTCCGGGAATCGCTGCCCCGGGAGAGCATCATCAACGGATGGATCCACTCGCACGGCGATTTGGATTTTCAAGGCTTTTCCCGCACGGACGAAAAGAACCAGATCACGGTCCTGGATTTCGTGACGGCCCTCATGAGGAAGCGTGTTGCGAAAAGGGAAGTGACGATCCAGGACCTGGTGCTGCTGGTGAAAGGCAGATACGGGGAGCGGGAATTGGAGGGTGGCAGCGTTTCTCTCATCACGGACGTCCCCGTCGGCGAGGCCAGGATATGGGAAGCCGTCTTCGGCGGCTTCTGCTACAGCATCGTGATCGGTGACAGCGGCTGGCACAGGCAGGAGATCCACTACAGGAAACGCGGGATCCTTTCGGGGCACACGACGACGGAAACGAAGGACGCACAGGCGGTACTCGTGGGCACAGGCCGCGTTCTGGCGCCGCAGGATTTCGATGTCCTCCGGGAGGAGGTCAGGGAGAAGATTCTGCCGACCGCCCGTTCCCCTCGGGAGCGTTATGAAAAAGAGTGCACGTGACCGGACGGAAAGGCCGGAAAACCGGCCGCAGCCGGGGCGGATCGAAGTTCCCGAAGAAAGGCTGGATCGGCAACTCCGCATTCCCGGCTGGAACCAGCGTGCGTTGGAGGTTGCGAGAATCGGCGTCGTCGGAGATGCCGATCTCCTGGCTTCCCTGGTTGTCCTCTCCTTGTCGGCCTTGGGCCTGAAGGATCTCGTCGTCCTTGCGCCGGGAATGGACCGCAACCTCCGGGGGATCGCGGAAAGGCTGAACCCGGCTCTTCGCATCTGCTTCGTGGAGGGGCTCTATACACACCCGGTTCTCGAGGACCTCTTCACCGGATGCCGCGCGATCGTGGATCTCAGCAGATACGGCCTGGCCAACAAGTTGCTGTTGGGAAAAGGATTGCGCGACGGGACCCCCGTGGTTCGAGGCTTCTGCTATGACGGGGAGGACGAACAGGGAGTGAAGGTATTCACGTATGTGCGGGGAAGGGAGTGGGAAGAGCTTCGGGAACTCGTTTCGGAAGCGAGTTTTCCGCAAGATCATTTCGACGACGGGGTTTTGGACATCATTGCGGCCGGGTTAGCGCTGGAGGAAACCAAGAACGTCCTGATGGATCGGAAAACGTCGGAAGATGTGGTCACGTACGCGAGGGCGCGGTTGGCGCCGATCGGGCGCGGCACCAGGGTCTGCGTCGCCGGAGCAGGAGCCCTGGGCAACTTCGTCGGTCTCGGACTTGCCTGTTCGGGGTTCCGGGATGTCGCGTTTTTCGATCCTGAGGCGGCGGAAGTGACGAATCTCAACAGGCAGGTGTTCCTTGCCGGCGCCGTCGGTTCGAACAAGGCCGAAGCGCTGGCCGACAGCCTGAACGGGATGTTCGGAACGGCGTACCAAGGGTACGGGAAGCCGTTGGGAAGAGACACGGATATCTCCGGATACGGCGTCATCTTCGATTGCGTGGACAATTTCGAGACGAAGATCGTGTTGAGCGAGAAATGCCGCGAGAAGGGCAAGATCCTGGTCAGCGGGGGGACCAGCGCGGAGACAGGGCAGGCGATCGTATACGATCCGGGGCGGAAAAAGGAAACTCCGGCGGAAGTCCTCGGCTTGTACGGGATCGTCGGGGAGCGGGAAGAAGGCGGCCGTCTAGGGGAGGGGGCTTCGTGCGACTACGTGCCGGATCCGTCGGTGATTATGACGAACATGATCATCGCCGGCGTCATGGTGGATTCCTTGCGGATCGTGCTGGACGGTAAGGAAGCGGAAAACGTCTTTTATGATGCGACGAGCGACAAGATGCTGTAGGTGCCTTCCCCCTCTTTGTCCTTTC
>DATEXR010000231.1 GCA_035256765.1 Candidatus Deferrimicrobiaceae bacterium
CCGCAAGAGTGTCCCCCCCCTTCCGTCAGCAGGTACCGGATCTTCGAGCCGGGGCGCAGCGTCACACCCCGGCCGCACAGTTCCCGGGTGACCTCCGCGGCTGCGGTGCGGGCGACGTACCGTTCGGGCGCCTTGGACAGGCGCCTGGCGACGGAAAGCGCCTCCGGCGGGACGCGTCCCTCGCGCAGGTCGGCCGCGGCGGCCTCCGCGATCTCCCGCAGCTTCGGCAGCATCGCGCGCAGGGCGCGAATGTCTGCCGCCTCCGCCATTTCCGTGAGCAGCGCCCGCTGGAGGGCGGCGACGAACGGCGGGGCGTCCGAGCGGCGCATCGCGATCCCCCGCGCCTTGACCTCCCCGTTCGCGAACGCCCCGACGAACCGGTTCGGGACGGCGACGGAAGGGTTTCGCTTCGAGGGGAGGAAGGAAAGCCACCGGTAGACCCCCTCCAGCGCGATCGGCATCCCCGTCTCGAAGGAGATGGTCTCCGCGAGCCGCCGGTAGTCGTCCTCTGCCGCGCCACCCCGCCCCACCCAGATCGCGTCGGTCAGGCCGTGCAGGAAGGAGAACCCCTCGCGCTCGGCGATCTCCTTGGCGGCAAGGAGCTTCTCCCGTCCCCAGGCGGTGACCGCCTCGTGCGCCTCGATCCGGCCGAACCGGGCGTTCTTGTACCCGAGGAACCCGAAGCAGACGACGAGGATCCACTTGAGCGCCGTCTGGCGCTTCCGGAAGAGGTCGCGCTCCTCCGCGCTCCCGGCCGCCTTCTGCCGTTCCTTGAGGAGCCGGCGCTTCGCGAGGACGGGGGAGAGCACGGCCGGGATGAGGCCCCTCCGGCGTGCGCACGTGTGGAAGCCGATCTCGGGGACGGGGAGCCCCGGGCGGCAGCAGCCGCAGTTGATCGTCTCCGGGGAGATGTTGTACCGGTCCATGAGCGACGGGTACATCGAGGCGAAGTCGAGCTCGCCCACGTTTTCGTGCAGGCCGGGGCGGGGCAGGTAGGTGAGCCCTCCCTTGTCGGTCGTGACGAGCCCGGCCCCCGTCTTGAATCCTTCCGGCTCCCGCTTCTTGTAGGGGACGAGGATCCCCCGTGCGAGCGCCGCCGCGACCTGCATCGCCGAGATGGCGGTCCCCGGCGACGAACGGGCCATGCGCTGCAGTGGGATGCCGGAGAGGCGGGACAGTTCGATAAGACCCGGGAGGCCCGTTTCCCCGAAGAGGAACGAGTTGCGGGCATCGATGTGCCACCGGCCGGAGAGGGTGTGCGCCGCCGCGCGGAAGATCACCCGGCCGTACGAGAAATACGACCGCTCGCGGGCGCGCCGGACGACGCGCGTCTCCGCGCCCTCTCCCTCCCGCGCGTGGCGCGTCTGCCCGCCGGCCGCTTCCCCCGGGGGGCGCGGAGGGCGTCCGAGGGGGAGCGGAACCCGGAACCTGGCGGCCAGGGCGAGCATCCGCGGCAGGAGGTGGTCGTCGCCGTACTCGGTCACCAGGAGGTCCGGGTCCGCCGCGTCGAGAAGCCGCAGGAACTCCCGGAGGAAATCCGCCCCGTCTTCCCAGCAGAGGACGTGAGTCGTGCCGTCGGCCGAAAAGGCGAGCGGCCGCATCCACCCGTGCGCGGGGTGCCCCGCCCCTTCCGCCCGCAGAAATGCCCGGGAAAGCGGCGGGTAGGGGGGATCGACGTCCCACGGCGAGTCGAGGACCCGGGCGGAGAGGATCCTCCCGTCGCCTGGGCATTCCACCTCGGCGAAGGAGAACGGGAAGAGCCCGGTCGCGCAGGCGAACTGCTGCTCGGGAGCGATGTCGGCGTTGAAAAGCGCCTCCGGCCCGAACGCGCCTTCCGCCTTCCGGACGGTCGCCCGGAGAAGAGAGGGCGCGGGGACCGCGAGCGTCCACGCCGGGACCGTCTTCCCGGAGAAGAATTCGATCCCCTCGATCCGCCGGAGGCCGCACCCCCAACGATGGGCGGCGGCCCGCACCGAGGATTCCCGCACGCCCCGTCCCGCCAGGGCGAAGGAGGGACGGAACGGGGCGTACAGGGTCGTGGTGCCGCCCTCGGCCGTCCGGAACCAGACCTCCATCCCGTCCTGCGCGGGGAGGAGATCGAGCACCCAGCCGGTCAGCACGGTCGCGCCGTTCCGAATACTTTCCATCTCCGCCTCACGTTGCGTTGCGACCCCCTTCGGGAGGACGCCGGCAGCGGCTTCGCCTCCGGGGTCCCCGCTCGCGTCCAGCCTCGGCTCCCCGGCTACGTCCAGCGAACGTGCCCATTGGTCCTCTCCCCGGCCATTCTCCTTCCTATGTGGCATGCCAAGCCTCTTGCCCTACAAACGGCGGGGCCTCCGCCGGTTCCGCCTTCGGCTTCCCGCTCGGGGGAGCCCCTGCGCCCGCTCGCTGCCTGCGCTCATCCGTTCGCGAAAAGCCCTGCCCGGCCTCCAGGGATCCGTTCCCGAAGAGGCCGTGCACCGAGAGGGCCGATGCACCCCGACCGGCGAGGCGCCCGAACGAGGCGTACCCGCTGCGGTACGGCGAGGGAGGGCAACGAAGCCGGCGGGGATGCAGGGGTTCTCGAATGCCGGGATCTGAGGGAATGGGCCCCTGGAGGCCGGTGCTCCGGGTCCCCTCCCGTGTTGCCGCCGGCGTCTGCGCACTCGATCCCGGCGCCCGCGCAACAGGGCGCCACGCCTGAGCGGAGCAGGCGCAGCCGTGCAGGTTGACCGCACGGCGAGCCACGAACGGAGCCCCCCTCCGAGGCTGCGGAGCAAGACCTGCGCCCGTGCTCGGAGGGCGCCCCCGCGAGCCAGGGTCCCCGTCGGGACGGAGGAGCAAGACCCCCCTCCGAGGAGCGAGACCCGCGCCCGGACCCGGCTCCGCCGCGGGCCCCTTTCCTCTCGGGAAAAACCTTTCGCACGGTTCGTTCCGGGGTTCTCTTCAGCGACCGGAACCGGTCCGGGAGAAGGCGGCTTCGACCCGGCGCGCGATCCGCTTCCGGCCCTGCTTCGTCAGCGGAAGGCCGTCGACCCGCTCAAGAAGGAGGTTCCTGTCCGCGTATCCCCGCCGGATGACCTCGAGGTTGAATGTCAGGTCCTTTTCCCTTCCTGCGACGTACTTCGACAATACGAGGTCGTGCACGTCGAGACACCACCCGATGGCGCCCATGGTGTTATCGTTCTGGATCTTGACCAGTCGCTGTTCCCATCCCGCCGGAAGGACCGCGGTGTCCAGGCCGACCCCGTTTCCGTAATAGCCGAAGGTATCGTGGAACAGAGAGCCTTCGCCGATGGAGCCTTCGACCAGCTCGGCGAGTTCCGGCCTGTTCTTCGGGATCACATCCGCTTCGACGGACGTCAGGAGCGACAGGGGGGCGTCGGGGAATTGCCCCAGGATCGCCTGGCTTCCGATCACGATGATTTCCCGGTCGTCGGCGATGCTCGATGCCGCTCGAATGACATGCTCAAGCTGGCTTCTTCGCAAAGAATATCCTCCTCTCCCTCGGGCTGAGAATGCCGGTGAAGGGGGTCGAGTGGCGAAGCCTTTCCGATTCTTCCGATGTGCCGCACAGGACGCGGACGGTTTCCTCGATCCCCCCGGCAAGAATCGCTTCCCACTCCCGGAAGGCGTGAACGTCGACGCCCTGCCGCCGCCAGCGCCGGATGTTCTCCTTCGCCCTCTCGTGGATGCGCGGGTCCTTCCGCAGTTTTTCCGCGATGGCTCGGTGCATGGCCAGGCTGCGCCGGTCGATCTTCCGGTGGCCGGCGCCCGGCGTCCCGTGCGATGGAGCCGTGGCGGCCCGCGTTTCCCGCCGCGCCAGGTCGAGAAGTTCCTCTTCCCGCTCGTCGAGGTAGCGGGCGAGCGCCTCCTTGACATAATGGGACTTGCTCCGGCGGGTCTCCCGGGCAAGCCTCGTAAGCCGCGCTTCCAGTTCCGGGCTCAGGCGAATGGCGAGCATGGGGCACCTCCTATGTAATACATGTAATACAATCTTACTCCGGTTCGTCCGTTCCCGCAAGCCGGCGCGAAAGATCCAGCCGGCGCTCCCCCGTCGGGAGAGTGCAGGTGACCGGGGCCCCTGGCTCGCGGGGGATTCCCCTCGGCTACGCTCGCGACCTTCGCCCGCTCGCTGCCGTTCCGCTCGCCGGACCAGCAACCTCGCTCCACAGGCCGCCTCGTGGAACCCCCCGCCTCGCCCCGGGTCCCCGGCTGCCGGCGCAGCGGCCGCAGGAGGGGTGCGCAGCCGTGCGGGTTTACCGCACGGCGAGCCACGAACGAAGGCCCCCTCCGAGGCAGCGGAGCCGTTCCCGGCTGCCCTGTCGACAGGAAACTCGATTGTGGCGGGGGGCGGGTCACGGCTCGTCCTCCGGCCGGCCGGCGAGGGTTTCGACCCGCTCCGCGAGCGCGGCGAGCCGGGACGACAGCTCCCGCACCGCCCGGCGCTCCTCGATCAGGATGCTCATCAGGATCGCCTCGAACGGGACGGCGCGCCCCGAGCAGGTGCAGGCGGCGGTGTGGTACCTTGCCGCGGCGAACAGCTCGTCGAACAGCTCCCGGTCCTCCCGGCGCAGCGCGCGCCGGAACGCCTTCCACGACTCCTCCTCGCGGTACAGTTCCTGGGTGAAGGGGAGCACCGTGCGGCCCATGGATGCGTTACCTGGCCTTTCCGCGCAGCGTCGCCCGCCATTCTTCCTCCTCCCGGCGCAGGAGAAGGCACGGGTCGGCGATCCGGACGAGGTGGCGGAAGAAGCCGGCCCGGTCGCCGGGGAGCCCCGGGGCTTCGCCCTCCCCGACCAGCACCACCCGCGTCCGGCCCGCCGCGAGCCGGCGCAGCGAGGAGAGGCAGCTCCGGAAGACCCGACACGCCTCCGCGAAGGGGACGTCGGCGTCGGTGAACGTCTCCGGCAGGCCGAAGACGACCGCGATCCTTGCTCCCGAGCGGTCGAGGGCGGGCCCAAGCCGCCGCGACAGGAGCGCCTCCATCTGGTGGCACGTGAAGGCGCGGGAGACGAGAATGCGGGAGAGCGCCCCCCTTCCGCTCCCCCCCAGCGCCCTCTCCGCCTTGCCGATCTCGTACGGGTCGAACCGGTTCCCGCCGTCCACCGCCACCACGGGCTCTCCGGCCAGGAGGGGCCGGGCCAGCGCGCGCAGCGCCAGCCGGTGGGCTCCCGTTCCGAAGAAGCCGGCGAGATTTCCCGGCGCGGGGCGCAGGCAAAGGGCGGAGGCGCGCTCGATCTCCGCGGCGGCGGGGGAGACGGCGGCCGTGTGGGGCGCGCGACCGGTCATGGCGACCTCCTGCGTTCCTACAGTTTGCGGAAAACGCCGACGACTTTCCCCGCGATCCGGAAGGACGGGGACCCGTTCGGAACGTCGACGGGGGCATAGGCGGGGTTGGCGGGCTCGAGACGGATTCCGCCGCTTCGGCGGCGGATCCTCTTGACCGTGGCCTCCCCGTCGACGACGGCGACCACGATCTCCCCGTCCTCGGCGGTCTCCTGCGCCCGGACGAGGACGTAGTCCCCCTCGCAGATGTGGGCCCCCTCCATGCTGTCCCCCTTCACGCGGAGGGAGAAGACTTCCCCCTCCCCGGCCAGAGACGGATCGAAGAGCAGCTCCTCCCCGGCGAGCTCGATCGCCTCCCGGGGGCTCCCGGCGGGCACCCGTCCCAGCACCGGGACGCGCAAGGGGGAAGGAAGCGCCGCCTCCCCGAGGAACTCGATCCTGCGGGGGGATTTCCGGTGGCGGCGGATGTATCCCTTCCGCTCCAGCAACTCCAGGTAATAGAAGGCGTTTTTCTCGGCGATCCCGAAACGGTCCGCCACCTCCCTTGCGGTGGGGGCGAAGGAGCGGGAACGGGCGAACTCCCGGAGGAACTCGAGGACGCTGCGCTGCTTGTCGGTCAACGGCCTGTCCATGTAGGTATGCTGACATACCTATATGGGCAGGTCAAGGGGCGCGCGAAGAGGCGGTCGCTATTCCCCCCGGAAGGCGGGCGGCCGCTTTTCGAGAAACGCCCGGACCCCCTCGCGGAAGTCCCCGGTCCGGGCGGACTCGGCGATCCGCTGGCGCTCGTCCTCGAGCTGCGCCTCCAGCGGTTGGCACAGCGCCCGGTTGTACAGCTCCTTCGCCCTCGCGTAGGCGAGGGTGGGGCCGGAAGCGATGCGCGCCGCCAGTTCCGCCGTCCCGGCCTCGAACGAGTCGTCGGAGAAGACCCGCTGGACGAGCCCCCACGCGGCCGCCTCCTCCGCGGTGAGCGTCCTGCCGGTCAGGGTGAGCTCCATCGCCCGGTGGGTCCCGACGGCCCGGGCGAGGAAGAAGGTCGCCCCGCCGTCCGGCGAGAGCCCGATGTTCTGGTACGCCAGGGTGAAGCGGGCCGACCCCGCGGCGACCACGAGGTCGCCCGCCAGCGCCAGGGAGATCCCCGCCCCCGCCGCGACGCCGTTGACCGCGGAGAGGACGGGCCTGGGGACTCGCCGAAGGGACGCGATGAAGGCGTGCAGCCGGATCGTGAGTTCCCGGAAGTTCGCGGCGGCCGGAGGCGGGAAGGATCCCATCAGGGCCACGTCGCCGCCGGCCGAGAACGCCCTCCCGCTCCCGGTGAGAACGATGCAGCGGACGCCCGGGTCGTCCCCCAGGGCGGAAACGGCATCGAGCAGCTCCTTCCCCATCTCGAAATCGTACGCGTTCATCCGGTCGGGTCGGTTCATCCGGATCGTTGCCACGCCCCCCTGCCGTTCGACGATCACCGCGCTCATCGGCCCCCCTCCTTTCGCGTTCGATGGTTCCCGGCATTCCTCCCTAAGTGCTCCATTTCACAAATACGGTTGCATTCGAGCGCCGCTGCATCCGCTCCCGCTTCGTTGCGCTCCTTGCGCCGTACTGCTGCGAGTACGCCTCAGTCGCGCGCCGTAGCAAGGCGCGGCGCATCGACGCTCTCGGTGCGACACCGTATTTATGAAGCGGAGTACTTAGTGTGAAAATCTGCCGGACGTCTCCATCGGACTTTGGAGGGGAAACCGTACAGACGGCAAACCCCGTGCAAACAACCGGCCCTTTTCGGGATGAAAAGGGGGTTCTTCGGATCCGCTGTTGACGCCGGGAACCCCCTTTCGGAGGTTGGAGCGGTTTACGGGAGGCAGGTCAGGCTCATTCCTGCGAGTCACCGCGCGAGGCTGCTGACCAGACCCCCTTGACCAGCCCATCGTAAACTTTAGGAATGTCCAAGAAAAGGGGTTTGGGTCAGCCAAGTTCATGCCCCCATTCCATCCTGTTCGAGAAAACGGCGGCAGACATTCGCG
>DATEXR010000232.1 GCA_035256765.1 Candidatus Deferrimicrobiaceae bacterium
GCCGAGGCGAAGCGGATGCGCCGTCAGACCGCGAAGGACGACCGAGCACGGCGCAGGCGTACTTGCGGTACGCCGAGCCGGGCGCAGGGAGTCCGACAAAGGGCTGGCGGTGCGTTCCCTCGCCGCAGGCGCCGGTCGCCCACAGGGCT
Source organism: Candidatus Deferrimicrobiaceae bacterium (assembly GCA_035256765.1). NCBI lineage: Bacteria > Candidatus Deferrimicrobiota > Candidatus Deferrimicrobia > Candidatus Deferrimicrobiales > Candidatus Deferrimicrobiaceae > Candidatus Deferrimicrobiaceae bacterium. Next base: position 150 of record DATEXR010000232.1, read on the forward strand.
GCCTTTTCTGCTGCGACAAGCGATCCCCGGGCTGCGTCGGGCGTGCTCGTCGCTTGCTTGTGCGGCGTACTTGCCGTACGCCTCCGCGCTCGCTCCTGCGCTTGCCCGCCGTGGCCAAAGGGTCTCCCTTGTCTCGCGACGAAACCCTTCCGGGGACCGGCCCCCTGCAGCGGCGCTCGAATGCCAAGGTATTTGCGAGACGGTGCACTGGATTGCCGAGCCGCCTGGTCGGCGCCTAACCGCGCACCTCCCAGTGCCCGGGGATCCACACCCGTACCTCCACGTCCCGGTAATGGCCGGGAACCCAGATCCGACGGCCGCGATCTCTCCCGTAGCCGTCATCGTAGCGGTCCCCGTAATCGTCATCGCCGTAACGGCGCCCTGCGCCCTCGATCTCCCAGTGACCGGGGACCCACCGCCTCTCGATCCTGCTCTCGTAGCGGCCCTGGACCCAGACCTCTTCCGGCGGGTAATACACCCGCGGTGCGGGAGCGTAGACGGGGGCCGGGTAGGGTTGGGAATTCGCAATCGCGTTGCCGAGAATCGTCACGCCGATGATCCCGGTCAGGATCTTCCCGGCCGTGGCCCATCCCCGGTCCCCCGCAAGGGCGGGGGAAGGAGCCACCGCCGCCAGAAATGCCGCCGTAGCCGCTATCGCAATCAGTTTTTTCATCGCTTCCACCTCCTTGCCTTCGGTGCTTCCTGCAGGGAATAACCCGGCTTCCCGCAGGAAAGTTTCCCCGTTCTGCCGATATGACGAGGCCGCGGTCGCGGATATTCAACAGGACGGTTATTCCGCGGAAATGATGAGAATCAGTACGCCTTTCTGGTAGGGGGGACCCCCCACGAGCACCATTCCCCCCCGGGTAAGGCCGAGGGTCGTGGTGAGGAGGTTGCGCTCCGCCTCCATCATCTGGACGGCGAGCCTCACCTTGTTCCCCTTGGCGGGGACAGGCGTCACCCGCATCGACCGGTTCCCGGGCAGGCCGAAATCCCCGGTTTCCCCGACCGAAAGAGTGCGCTTCAGGCGCTCGACCAGCCGATAGGAGGTGTAATTGAACATCGAGTGCAGCTGGTTCCGGATCGGGGTGAGCGCCGGGTCCATCGTGTCCCCCTCGTTGGAAGCCACGACGACTCCCACGTCGACGGCAACCGGCGCGTCGGGGGCGGCGGCGACGGCATGCGCAAGAATGAGGAGAAGAGCGAGGAAGGCAACCGCCGGGAGGCAGGCCCCCGGCCTTCGGTCACGTCTTCCCATTTTCGATGATCCAGATCACCCGTGGAAGTCCCTCCCCCTTGTCCACCAGGGCCACGGTCGCCGTGTCGGATTCGAGGGATTCCACAGTGACATCGAAGCTTTTTGGGTGAAACGGGGCCCTCGTCCCATCGAAAGGGTAGAACAGGAGGGCGAAAACCGCAAGCGCGGCCGCCGCGGGAAGTAAGAACCATCGGTGGAGAACAGGGGCGTACCACGGTTCTTTGCGCTCCTCGATCCCGGCCCGAACCCGGGTCCACATGGCGGAAAGCTGCGGCTCCTTCTCCCCGACACGCACGGCGGACCAGAGGCGGAGGAGTTCCCCGACCCGCGCAAGTTCGGCCTCCTCGGCGGCGCACGGACCGCAAGCCCTGAGGTGGTCGCGCATTTCCGCAGCCCCACCGGGCGGCAGCCGGCCGTCGATCAGGTCCTGGATCTTCTGTCTCGCTTCCCTGCATTCCATCTTCTTACCTTCCCCGGAACCCCTTGAGGGCGCCCTTCAGTTTCGCCCGCGCGTAATGGAGGCGCGACATCACGGTGCCGACCGAGCAATCCAGAATCCGCGCGATCTCCTCGTATGCCAGTCCCTCCACTTCCCGGAGGAGGATGACCGTCCGGTGGTACTCCGGAAGGGCCGCGATCGCCCGGCTGATCCCTTCCGCGAGTTCCCGGTTCCCCGCAAGTTCCTCGGGGGTCTTCGGATATACCATGGCTTCCGATTCCGACGTTTCCCCGGAAACCCATGCATCGTCGAAGGAAACCGTGGGCGTTCTCGAGGTCTTCCTCCACCGGTCGATCGCCCGGTTGACCAGAAGACGGTAGAACCAGGTGTAAAAATTCGAGCCGAAACGGAAGTCCCTCAGTTTGTAATACGCCTTCACGAAGGCGTCCTGCACCACGTCCTGGGCCTCGTCCGCGTCTCCCACGATCCCCAGCGCCACTCCGAATGCCCGCCGTTTGTACCGTTCCATCAGATCGCGGAACGCCCCTTCGTCGCCTGCAAGCGAAGCCCGTACGAGATTCTCATCCGGCACGTTCGCCTGTTCGTTCCCACTCATAGGACGTGGCTTCCCGGATAACTATTCATCCCCCGATCGGGCGGGCTCAATGAATTTCCCCCCAATGCTTCCCCCTGCTCACGGATACGGTGAGGGGCACCGACAGGGACGCCACCCCCTCCATCGCACCCTTCAGGATCCGCTCGACCCCGGCGGCCTCGGCTTCGGGCGCCTCGGCGATCAGTTCATCGTGGACCTGGAGAACCAGGCCGGCGCGCATTCCCTTCTCCCGGAACTCCCGGTCCACCCGGATCATCGCCAGCTTGATGATGTCGGCCGCGCTCCCCTGGATCGGGGTGTTGATCGCCATCCTCTCGGCCGCCTCCCGGAGAACCTTGTTCCGGGAATTGATGTCCCGGAGAAACCTTCGCCGGCCGAGGAGGGTGTGGACATACCCGGCCTTTCTCGCCTGTTCCTTGAGCTCCTCGATATACCGGTAGACGCCCGGATAGCGCAGGAAGTACTGGTCGATATACTGCTTCGCCTCCTTGGCGCCGATATCGAGCTCCCGAGAAAGCCCGAAGGGGCTCATCCCGTACAGGATGCCGAAGTTGATCACCTTGGCCCTGCGGCGGAGCTCGGGCGTAACCCCGGACGGGGGCACGTCGAAGACGGCGCAGGCGGTTGCGGCGTGGATGTCCTCTCCCTCCCGGAACCTCCGCGTGAGCTCGGCGTCCCCCGACAGGTGGGCCAGCAGGCGCAGCTCCACCTGGGAGTAGTCGGCGCCGACGAAAAGCGCTCCCGGTTCCGCCACGAACCCCGACCGGATCCTCCTTCCCAGGTCGGCGCGCACCGGAATATTCTGCAAATTGGGGTCGGAAGAGGAGAGGCGCCCCGTGGAGGTCTGGGTCTGGTGGAACGTCGTGTGGATGCGGCCGTCCCGCGGGTTCACCATTCCCGGCAGGACGTCGACGTACGTGGACCGGATCTTCGCGAACGTCCGGTATTCGAGGACGAGTCCGGGGATCTCGTGCGCGCCTTTGAGCCGCTCCAGCACATCCACATCCGTCGAATAGCCGGTCTTCGTCTTCTTGACCGGAGGCAGCCCGAGTTTCTCGAACAGGAGAAAGGAGAGCTGCTTGGGGGAGTTGATATTGAATTCCGGCCCTGCGATCGCCGCCACCTTCATTTCGATCTCCCGCGTCCTCGCGGCCAGCTCCTCCGACAGTCCGCCGAAGATCCCCGGGTCGATCCGGATCCCCTTCTCCTCCATTCGGAACAGGACCGGCAGCAGCGGCATGTCGACCTCCCGGAAGATCCCCGAAAGCGAAGCCGTAGCCAGTTTCTCCTCGAGGATCTCCCCCAGCGCGGCGATCTCCTCCGCTCGATCCGCAAGCTCCCCCGTCTCCTCCCCGATTCCCCCGTGCCGGGGAAGGAACCGGTCTCGCAGCTTACCAAGGGTCGGCGTCCCCTCTTCCGGGGCGAGAAGGTAGGCGGCGACCTGCAGGTCGAACAGCGACGGATCCTTGCCGGGGGGGACGAAGTCGCCGCACCGTCTCAGGAAGGCCTTTCCTTCGTACAGATAGACCGTCCCCCCTTCCTCGCCGACCCGGCGGACGAAATCCGGAACGGCGCGGTCCGGGAGGAACCAGACCCCCCGACCGGGGACCGCGACGGCGATCTCCCCCCCCGTCTTCCCCGAGGCGGCGACGGCCGCCCGGGGAGGGACCTCGCCCCCGATCGCGGCGAAGAGATCCCCGGCCTTCTCCGCACGTCCGCGATCCCGCAAAGGAGCCTTCCCGGGACCGGCAAACGGCAGCGCCGCCGGTTTCAGGTCCAGATCCTCGAGAAGCTTGCGGAACCCGAGCCGCCGGAAGAGCGCGGCGGCCCTCTCCGGGTGGATCCCCCGGGGCGCAAGGTCGTCGATCCCCCACGGGATGGGAACGTTACGGTCGATCACCGCCAGCCGGCGGCAAAGTCTCGCCATCTCCGCGTTTTTTTCGATCCTCTCCTTCTGTTTTCCCTTGAGGGTCCCGGTATGTGCCAGAAGGTTTTCCACCGTCCCGAACTCCCGGATCAGGCCGGATGCGGTCTTTTCACCGATTCCCGGGACGCCGGGGATGTTGTCGGAGGGGTCCCCCGCCAGGGCCAGCAGTTCCGCGACCTGGCCGGGCTCCACGCCGAAGGTTTCGCGGACCTCTTCCTCCCCCACCGTTCTCTCCTTCAGGCCGTCCCGGATGCGGACCTTCTGCGACACCAGCTGGTAGAGGTCCTTGTCGGAGGAAATGATGACGACCTCCACCCCCCTCTCCTCGGCGACCCGGGCCAGGGTGCCGATGATATCGTCCGCCTCCGCGCCGGGCACCTCGATCCTTGGCACCCCCAGGGCGTCGATGACTTCCTTCACCACGGGGACCTGGGCCAGGAGTTCCTCGGGAACCTTGAGCCGGTTCGCCTTGTACTCGGGGAAGAGCACGTGCCGGGGCGTGGGCCCGGGGGAGTCGAAGACGGCCGCGATCGCTGCGGGCTTCTCCTCCCGGAGGATCTTCAGGAGGATCCTTGCGGTCCCCAGCACGACGTTGGTCGGCATGCCGTCCGGCGCCGAGAGCCGCGGAAGGCCGAAGAAGGTGCGGTAGAGGACGTTGTGCCCGTCAATCAGATAAAGAGACGTCATCTGCGGCCTGCTGGAATTCCACCACCACCGTCTCGGCGAACGTGTCCCCCGCCCGCTGGCCGTCGGAATCGTAGAACCCGAGATACGTCTCGATGAGGAGGACCGCCAGCCCGACGGTGTAGGCGAGGAAGGGGCCTACGGCCGGGACAAGGGAGAGGAGGAACGGGGAGGCCACGGTCAGGTTCCGCAGAAGGGAAGACTGGAAATCCATCGGTTCCCGGTCGACGCGGACGACTTTGAGGCCCGTCAGCCACTTCCCCGCGCTGCGCCCCCCGGGGAAGCCGTCGCACATCAGGAGATAGAACAGTGCGGCGAACACCCCGGCGGCGCCGGGGATCTGCCAGAGGGCCATGGCGATGATGAAGTCCGCCGATTTTCCCACGATGCGGGCGAGGTATTGCGCGCGGCGGGCATCCCGAAAGTACGCTCTCTGCTCCTCCCAGCGAAACGCCATCCCTCATCCTCCCTCTTCCGCGGGCACCCGCGAGAAGAAGAGGAACGCCATCGAGGGCCTGCGGGTCCCGGGCTGGGTCACGAAATGGATCGATTCGAACCGGTATCCCTCGGCGGCCAGGCGATTCAACACCGCTTCGATCTCCTGGTCGTGGACGTTCGAGATCTCGACGACCTTGTAGGGGGTGCCCGGATGGTCCGCCATCCCCGTCACTCCCCGAGCGCCTTCGCCGCCTCTTTGGCGGCGTACGTCAGGATGAGGTCGGCACCGGCACGCCGGATCGACACCAGAATCTCCAACATCAGGCGGCTCCCGTCGACCCACCCGAGCTTCTCGCCGGCCTTCACGATCGAATACTCCCCGCTGACGTTGTAGGCCGCCACCGGCAGGTCGAAGGCCTCCCGGATGCGGCAGATGACATCGAGGTAGGCGAGCGCGGGCTTGACCATGACGATGTCCGCGCCTTCCTGGATGTCGAGGGCCACTTCCCGGAGGGCCTCCCGGACATTCGGGGGATCCATCTGATACGATCTGCGGTCCCCGAACTGCGGCGCGCTCCCGGCCGCCTCCCGGAAGGGTCCGTAGAAACCGCTCGCGTACTTGGCGGCGTACGACAGGATGGGGATCCCTTCGTACCCCTCTTCGTCGAGCGCCCTCCGGATGGCCGCGACCCGCCCGTCCATCATGTCGGAGGGGGCCACCATGTCCGCCCCCGCGCGCGCGTGCGTCACCGCGCTCCGTGCCAGGATGTCCAGCGTGGCGTCGTTGTCCACGTCGCCGTCCCGAGTGAGGATCCCGCAATGGCCGTGGTCGGTGTATTCGCAGAAGCAGACGTCGGTGATGACCTGGATGTCGGGAACGGCGCCCTTGATCGCCCGGACGGCGGTCTGGATGATCCCGTCGTCGGAGCATGCGTCGGACCCCACCGGGTCCTTCTTCGCCGGGATGCCGAAGAGGAGGATGGCGGGGATCCCCAGGGCCCGGACGTCCCTGACCTCCTTCACGAGGTTTTCCACGCTCCACTGGAAGACCCCGGGCATCGAGGAAATCTCCTTGCGGATCTTCCTGCCGGCGACGGCGAAGAGGGGGTAGATCAGATCGTCCACCGAGAGGTTCGTCTCCCGGACCATCCGGCGGATTCCCTCGTTCCTGCGCAGCCTCCTGGGGCGGTGTTCGGGAAAGCTCATGAAGACTCCCCTCCGCGGGGCGGGGAGGCGAAATGCCTCTCGATCGCCTCCAGCATCCCGGCCAATGTGAATGTTTCGGGCATGATGTCCACGAGGTAATTTTTTCCCTCGACGGCCCGCCTCGTCACTTCTCCGATCACGGCGATCCGGCTCCGGGACAGGACGGAAGCGGCGCGCTCCTCTCCCAGCAGGAGAAAGAAATTGCGGAATGCCGAGGGGGACGCGAAGGTGCACACGTCGGGGGGCCTCTCCCCGATCTCCTTCGCGGCCTTCTCATCGCGGGGAGCCAGACCGTTCCGGTAGGCCGTCACGATGTCCACCGTACCTCCCCGGCGGCCGATTACAAGCGGGAGCACCTCCCGGCCCTCCTGGGCGCGGGGGAGGAGGAAACGCTTCCCCGCAAACCCCTCGCCGGCCAGCGCCCCCACCATCCCTTCCGCGGTGTGCTGCTTCGCCTCGAGATGGACGGGAAAGCCTTGCCGCCGCACCTCGCGGGTCGTTCCGGGGCCCACGGAGGCGACCCGGACCCCCTCGGGGATCCCCCGGATCCCCCGTTTCGCCGCCCGTTCGAGAAAGAACCGGGCGGCGTTGGCGCTCGTGAAAAGGACCCAGTCGAACGTCCCCAGGCGCGCCAAGGCCTCGTCCAGAACGGAAGGATCGTCGGGGGGCACCAGCCGAACCGTGGGAAATATAACGGGAACGCCCTCCCGTTTCCGGATCATCGATGAAAACTCTTCCGCCTGGTCCTCGCCCCGGGTCACCAGGATCCTTTTCCCCTGGAGTGACATGGAAGCTAACTTCCCGCCGCCCGGTACACTTCGTCCAGGATCGTCCTCGCGCCGCGCTCGAGAAGCTGCTCGGCAAGCGACACGCCCAGCGCTTCCGGGTCGGAGACGTCTCCCCCGGCGCTGCCGCGGATGATTTCGGATCCGTCGGGCCGCCCCACCAGCCCCTCCAGGAAGATGCGGTCCCCTTCCGTACGCCCGTAGGAAGCGATCGGGACCTGGCACCCTCCTTCGAGGCGTTTCAGGAAGCCCCTCTCCGCGCGCACCGCGAAGGCGGTGTCCCGATCGTTGAGGAACGAGACCGCCTCGCGGGTGGCCGCGTCCCCCCTGCGGATCTCGATCCCCAGAGCTCCCTGACCGATGGCGGGAAGGGACATCTCCACGGGGAGAACCTCGGTGATCTTTTCCTCCCATCCCAAGCGCCGAAGCCCCGCGGCCGCGAGGAGGATGGCATCGAAGCGGCCCTCCTCCATCTTCCGGATCCGCGTGTCGAGGTTCCCGCGCAGACTCTCGATGGTAAGGTCGGGCCGAAGCCCGAGAAGCTGGGTCTGCCGGCGGAGGGAGCTCGTTCCCACCCTCGCCCCTTGCGGGAGATCCTCGAAGCGCCGGTACCTCACGGACAAGAAGGCGTCCCGCGGGTCCTCCCGCTGCGTGATGGAAACGATTGCGAGATCCTCGGGCAGGTCGGTGGGGACGTCCTTCATCGAGTGGACCGCGAGGTCGATCCGGCCCGTGAGGAGCGCCTCCTCGATCTCCTTGACGAACAACCCTTTTCCCCCGACGCGGGCGAGCGGGACATCGAGGATCATGTCGCCCGTCGTCCTGATTTTCCGGATCTCGACTTTTTTCCCCGTCTTCCGCTCGATCTCGAACTGGACGAACTCGGCCTGCCACAGGGCAAGCTTGCTGCCCCGGCTTCCGAGACGGATCACCGGATCTCTTTCGGCCAACCCACCCTCCTTCGGGTTCCCGCGGATTATTCCCGCGAGGGCTTCTCCTTGTTTTCCTCTTCCCCGATCCCGGCCTGCTCCGACGGTTCGGGGAGATCGAAGATCTCCCGGACCATCGCCACGAGCTCCATCGAGTTCCTCCCGTCGGTGTCCTTCTTGAGCGCGGCGATGGGGGCATGAAGGATCTTGTTGAGAATCGAGGTGGCGAGGGATTCCACCACCTTCCTCATCTTCGGATCCTCCGCCCCGAGAACCGACACCGCCTTGGCCACCTCCGCGTCCTTGACCTCCTCGAACTTCCTGCGAAGGGTGACGATGGTGGGGGTGACCTGCTGGGCGTCGAGCCACCGGAGGAACGACCGGACCTCCTCGGTCACGATCTCCTCGGCCTTCCGGGCTTCCTTCTGGCGTTCCTCCAGGTTCGTTTCAATCACATTGTTCAGGTCGTCGATATCGTAGACGTAGACGTTGTCGATCTGGTTCGCGTCGGGGTCGATGTCGCGGGGAACCGCCATATCGATGAAGAACATCGGTCTGTTCTTCCGGATCCGGATGACCTCCTCCACCTCCTGCTTCCGGATGATGAAGTGCGGAGCCCCCGTGGAGGAGAGGACGATGTCGGCCCTCTTCAGGTGCGCCGGCAGTTCGTCGAACCGGACCGCCGTCCCCCGGAACTCCTCGGCGAGTTTCACCGCGCGCTCGAAGGTCCGGTTGGTCACCAGGATCCCCTTGACGCCCGCGGAGAGGAGGTGTCGGGCGGCGAGCTCGCACATTTCCCCCGCTCCGATGAGCATCACGGTCTTGTCCGCAAGATCCCCGAAAATCTTTTTCGCCAGTTCGACCGCGGCGTAGGCGACCGACACGGCGCTGCTCGCCACCCGGGTCTCTGTGCGCACCCGCTTTGCCACCGAGAACGCCTTCGTGAAGAATTTGTCGAGGATCGGCCCGATCGACCGGAACTCGCCGGCGTACCCGTAGGCGTCTTTCACCTGCCCGAGGATCTGGGGCTCGCCGAGCACCATGGAGTCCAGGCTGCTCGCCACCCGGAACAGGTGCCGCACCGCCTCCGCCCCCTCGTAGTGGTAGAGATATCCGTTCACCTCCCCCAGCGGAATTCCGTGGTAGGACGCCAGAAACTCCTTGACCTCCGCCGTCCCTCGGAAGCCCTGGTTCGCCAGCGCGCAAACTTCGACCCGGTTGCACGTCGACAGGATCACCCCTTCCCGGAGGGATTCCCGCTCCAGGAGTCCCCGGAGGGCGTGTCCGATCACTTCCGGGGGGAAAGCCAGGCGCTCCCGGATTTCCACGGGGGCGGTCCGGTGGTTGAGGCCTATGACGATGATGTACCCCATCGGAAAACCTCTCCCCTCCCTCTCACCGCGACAGGCTGGAGTAGGAATGGAGGCCGGGCAGAAGGAGGTTGACGCCCAGGAAGGTGAAGAGAACCGCGCCGAACCCCACGATCGCGAGGATCGCCGCCTTGCGCCCCCTCCACCCCACCGTCAGCCGCCCGTGGAGAAGAGCGGCGTAGAGAAGCCACGTGATAAGCGACCACGTCTCCTTCGGGTCCCAGCTCCAGTAGGATCCCCAGGCGTATTCGGCCCAGATGGATCCCGTGATGATCCCCATGGTGAGCAGGGGAAACCCGATCGTCAGACACCGGTAATTGACGTCGTCGAGCACGTCGAGAGAGGGAAGGCGCTTGAACAACGCCCCCATTTTCTTCCTCTTGACCTGTTTCTCCTGCAGGAGGTACATGATCCCCGCCCCGAAGGCGATCGCGAAGACCGCATCGCCGACGAACAGGAGAAGGACGTGGATCGGGAGCCAGTAGGAGTTCAGGGCCGGGGCCAGCCCCGCGACTTCCCCCGGCAGGAATGCGGCGAAAACGCTGAAGGTGAACGCGAGCGGAGCGACGAAGGAACCCAGGGCCCGCAGGTTGTACCGGACCTCGATGACGAGAAAGGTGGCGGCGATCGCCAGCGCGAAAAACGAAAGCGACTCGAACAGATTGGTGATGGGGGTGTACCCGGCAACCGCGTACCGGAGGGCGAACCCGGCGGCGTGAAGGATGACCCCGACCAGGAGCAGCATGCGGCCGAGGCGCGCTCCCCGTTCCTTCTGCGTGACGATGAAGTAGAGGTAGAAGAGAGCCCCGGCAAGATAGAAGAAGGCGGTCGCCTTCAGCAAGGATATGTGCATCCTGTCATTCTAATTCAGGAAGAGGGGTCGAACAAGCGGATCCCCGGGA
>DATEXR010000233.1 GCA_035256765.1 Candidatus Deferrimicrobiaceae bacterium
CCCTCGATCCCCCCGAACTCCATCTTGTACGTGGTGAGCCCCCGGAAGCTCTTGGAGAACATCTGCCCGCCGATCACGACGTTCCACCGCGTGGAGAAGATCCCCCCCTGGATCAGGATCAGGGAGACGAAGTAGAGCAGCTTCCTAAGCTCCTCGCTCTCCCGGAACCGCCGGAAGATCTTGATGGCGGAGAGGACTCCCAAGGGGAAGAGCATCCCCATGAGGACCTGGACGATGACCAGACTGAAGAAGAGTTTGTTCATGACCAGCTCGCCCAGGATTTTGATCTCCTCCTCGCTCTGGTAAATCCGGTGGATGAAGTCGACGAACTCCAGCGAGAAGTCGACGATGACGGCGTAGAAGAGGAAGGACATCCCCTTGTCGACGCACTTCATGTCGATCTTCCCTCCCATCATGGGGTAGATGATCATGTAGAGAAGGATCACGAGCGCGATCCCGGAGACGATCGCGGAGAAGAGGAAGACGATCGGCATGAGGACGGAACTCCACCACGGGTTCGCCTTGATCGACCCGAAGATGAAGCCGACGTACCCGTGGAGGAGGAACGCCGAGGGGATCCCGATGATGGTGATCACCTTGAGCGCCCGGTTGTCGAACCGGAGCGCCTCGTCGCTTATGTCCTTCGAAAAGAGGGAGAGGACCCGGTGGACATGCCTCATCACGCCCGTCTCCTCCCGCGACCATACGATCATGTCCTTCCGGTAGTCGAACCAGATCTCGACCAGGAGGACCACCATGAGGTACCAGGCGTAGACGAAGCCGAACATCGCCATCGCCGAGCTCGTCTGCGGGGTCAGGAAGATCTCGTAGGCGCGGAACGGGTGTCCCAGGTGGGACACGAGCGACAGCGGCGCGACGAGCAGGAAGGCGAGCGCCGTGAGCATGGCGAGCCGGTAGAGGGGCTGGACCTCCTTGACATTGAAGACCTTGACGAGAGAGGCGAGGATGAACGCCCCCGCGACGACCCCCGTGATGTACGGGTACACGACGATGAGCAGCCCCCAGTGGACCTCGATCTCGTTGGGATAGATGTACCCCGTGATGTGCGGCAGGATCTCGCGCAGCTTTTCCATCATGGCCGGGTTCATCGCACCTCTCCGTCGATGTTGGCATAGAGGACCTTCGGCTCGGTGTTCAGATTCGGCTTGAGGACGAAGATCTTGTTCATCCGCTTGAACCGGGTCATGGGGCTGGCGGCGCTGTTCATGTCCCCGATGACCCGCGCCTGGGTCGGGCAGACCTCGACGCACGCGGGGAGCAGCCCCCGGTTGAGCCGGTGATAGCAGAAAGTGCATTTGTCCGCGGTGCTCGTCGCCGGGTGCAGGTACCTCGCCCCGTACGGACACGCCTGGATGCAGTACCGGCAGCCGATGCACGTCTTGTCATTGACGAGCACGACGCCGTCCTCCGTGGAGAACGTGGCGCCCACGGGGCAGACCTGCACGCAAGGCGGATGCGCGCACTGGTTGCACAGCTTCGGAACGAAGAAACTGCGGAAGATCGGCTGGGAGGGAACTTCCGCGTCCGGGGACAGCCCCGTGTGGATGTTGGTGACCACCGCCTCCCCCGTCTTCGGGATCATGTACCTCTCCACCCAGGTCCGGTAGAAGAACGGCTCCTTCGGTACGTTGTTCTCCGTTTTGCACGCGATGACGCACCGCGCGCATCCGATGCACTTGTCCACGGAGACCCCGAATCCCCACAACTTGCCGGCGTGCTCTTCCTTCTCCTGCCCCCACGCGGGGAGGACCCGGAAGAATCCGCCGAGGACGCCTCCCGAGAAGGCGAGGGAGGAAAGAAGCCTTTTCAGAAACGATCTCCGGTCCATCAGTCCACCTCCGGCAGGTGGGGATAATGGCACTGCCAGCAGACGTATTTCTCCCCGTGGGTGGCCAGATCGATCTTCGGGGACCCCTTGTAGGGCGATTCCTTCGCATGGCACTTTCCGCAGAAGTCCCGGTTGGAGGGTTTTGTCGGCTTGATGACCCTCGGGGAGACCCGGTGCTGGGCCGGCACGGTGTGGCACGTTGTGCACTTGAGCTGGACGTGATGGGACACGGAGAGCGTTCTCGCGATCTCGCCGTGGCACGCCGAGCACTCCCGCGGAACGGTCGGCGGCTTCGGGTCGTGCGGGTTGTGGCAGGAAAAGCACGGCTTCATCGGGTTGTGGGCCACCGGGTTGATCATCGGGAACCCTCTCGGGCGGGAAGGATTGAACGTGTGGCAGAGGGGGCAGAACTTCCGGTCCCGGGGCGCCGGCGGCTTCACCTGGTCCGGGTCGTCCGTATGCATCTTCGCGGGGCCGTGACACGTTTCGCACGAGAGGTCCCGATGATACCCTTTCCGCTTTTCAACGACGACCTCCTCATGGCACTCCGCACACGCGACGGCCCCCGCGTACCGGACCGGCTTGGCGTTCTCCCGCTGGACCGTGTCCGCCCATTGGAGGTTCGTGTCCTTGAAGCGCGGGGGGATGACGAACTTCACGACGACGATTGTCACGCCGATCACTACGGCGAAGACGATCAGGAGCCTTGCCAGGGCGTCGGGCACCTTCGGGAAAGGCTTTTTCATCGACGAGGCGATCCTCCTTGGAAACATGACGAGGGACGTTCTCTCTCGCAGGACCGGTGCATCCCCTGTCCCTATCCGCTCGATAAACCACTGTTTCAGAGGAGCGGAGTTCCCGAACCCCCTCCCCCAAAATGGAAAGCAGACTATCCGATGAATCGATCGTTGTCAACGACGGAAAAAGAATCCCAATGATCGGCATCCCCTTGGATCGAATGCACAACCCCGGAGTGCTTTCCTTCCGATATGGAATTCCGAGAAAACCCCATGTTTTATATTCATTTATATCGATCCCGGGCGGGGAGGGGCCGGGCATCGATCCTTACCGCCGCATTCCCATCCCACCGCAGCGCATTCCCTCCCGCTTGGAAACCTCCTGTTCAACTATCGTTCTTGACATGGAGGGCCTTAAAAGGTAAAACACTGTGTCTTCTGACAAACCGGGAGTTGCGTTCAGGTGTCATCCGGCATGAAAGGATCACCCCCGATTTCCATGGAGATACGATGAAACAATGGAAATTGTTTGGAATTCTCGTTGTTTTTCTTCCCTTTATCATCGCTTGTTCGGATTCGGCACGTTTTTCCCAACCTATCGCATATAACCATAAAAAACATATAGAAGAAGCAGGACTTAACTGTTTTGACTGTCACACCCAAGTACTTACCCATCAAAAAGCTTCCATCCCCAATATCCAGTTTTGCAAGAACTGTCATGAACAAGCAATGACGGATAGCAAAGAAGAAGAGAAACTGGTTGGTTACATAAAGAAAAATCAACCGATCCCGTGGATCCAAGTTCATCGAGTGCCCGACCATGCCTATTTTTCCCACCGAAGGCACGTCTCGCTCGGAAAAGTCGCCTGCCAGGATTGTCACGGCGATGTAAATAACATGACCCTTCCTTTTTCCAAGCCGTTTTACCCGATTAAAATGCGATTTTGCATTTCGTGCCATGAGAAAAAGCGGGTAAATACCGACTGCACGACATGTCATCGATAGCGCGCAGGAGCCGGAAATGAAAATCTCGCGTCGCGAATTTCTTCAGTTGCTGGGAGCTACGGGCGCTCTCGCGGGGGGAGCCTCCCGGATCTGGGCAGTCCCGGACGAATGGAGGGAGAAGCTGCGATCCGGCCCCCGCCTCGAGACGTGGAAGGTGTCCACCTGCGGGCAATGCCCGGCGGGATGCGGCATTCGCGTGCGGCTGATCGACGACATACCGGTCCGTATTCTCGGCAACCCGATCGCCCCGGTGAACAACGGATTTATCTGCCCGATGGGGGAGGCCGGGCTCGAACTCCTCTACCATCCCGACCGGATAACCAAGCCCTTGCGGCGCAAGGGGAAGAAGGGAGAGCACGGATGGGATCCTGTTCCCTGGGAGGACGCCATGAAGCAGATCTCCCTGGCGCTCCGGGAGCAGAGAGGGGGAAAACAACCCGGCCGGTTCGGGTTCCTGATGGGAGACGGAAATACGCTGCTGACGCAGTTTGCGGGGGACTTCACCTCCCGTCTGGGGTCTTCCCATTTCTTCCCCTGGCGTCCCTTAAGCGTCAACGAGCTGGGTTTCTGGCAGGGGTCAGGGGAATATCCCCCCTTCGCCTTCGACCTGAAGCGGACGGATTACCTCATCACGTTCGGCGCGAACCTGTTGGAGGAGCCTCTGTCCCCGGTGTACTTCAACCGAATCTACGGAGGATTGAAGGCGGAGCGGGCGCGAACGGGCCTGAAGATGGTCCATGTCGACGCGCGCATGTCCCAGTCCGGCAGAAACGCCACCGAATGGGTGCAGATCCGGCCGGGAAGCATGGGGGTTCTCGCCTTGGGGCTGGCGTACGTGATCCTCAGGGACAAGACCGAAGACCAGGAATTCATCGGCCGATACTCCGAGGATTTCCGAAAAGGGGGCGAGGATTTCCGGACCCTGGTCACCCGGGACTATTCCCCTGAACGGGTTTCCGACATCACCGGGGTGCCGGCGCAGACCATCCTCAGGATCGCCCGGGAATTCGGATCCGCCAAGGCGCCCCTGGCCCTGGCCGGGGGGACTTCGGCCTCGAGCGAAACGGGGCTGCTCGCCCAGTGGGCGGTGGCGAGCCTCAACGCCCTGGCCGGGAGCTTCTCCGCGAAAGGGCTGTGGCGCGATCCGGTGCCGCTCCCCTGGGGGCCGTCCCCCGTCTCCGCCTTCACCCCCCGTTCGGGTACTTTTTCCCGGAAGCCGCAGTACGCCCGCGGTTCCGATCTGCCTGCTTCCTGGATCGCGGAGCAGCTGCCGGATCTTGCCGCGGCCGGGAAGATCCCCGACCTGGAACTGCTTCTGATCGCGCAGGTCGACCCGTTGTTCCAAGCGTCAAACCAGAATGCTTGGAAGGATTGGCTTTCCCGGATCCCTCTCGTCGTCCAGTGCGCCACGCTGGTCGATGACACCTCTCCCTATGCCGATCTCGTGCTGCCGCTGACCACCCCCCTGGAGCAGTGGAACCTGACCTTGCCGTCTCCGAATCTTCCCTTCTCCCAACTGGGCCTGCAGCATCCGATCGTCCCGCCGTTATCGGGCGCGCAGCCCCTCGGGGACATTCTCCTCCGTCTCGCGAGGGAGACGGGCGTCGATCTGTTCCCGGGGAGCGGCGAGAAACCTTATGGAGAGTACGTCCAGGCACGGATGAAGGAGATCTTCGCCTCGGGAAAGGGGACGCCGTACTTCGAGGCGGTTTCCCTGGAGTTTTTGGAGGACTTGCGCAAACGCGGCTGGCAGGTTTACAGCTACCCGGCCTTCGCGGATTTCTGGCGCCTGCTCCAGGAAAAGGGGGGCTGGTGGGATCCCGGGGAATATCCGGCAGTGGACTGGGAGAGGAAAAAGAAGTTCCTCTTTCCGGCCGCCCCCCGCCTGGCGGCCCTGCTGAAGGAAACCGCCATTCCCCGGTCGGAGGGGGAAGGGGAAAAAAGCGAAAAGGCTCCTCACTTGCGGCTCGAGGAGAGGATCCGGAGACCGAATGGCCACGATTCCTTTCTCCTTGTCCCTTTTACGACGCTCATGAACATGACCGGCGACGGGGCCGGTCAGCCTCTTCTCCAGGAGATGTTCGGGCTGCATTCCCGGCTGTACTGGCAAACCTGGGCGGAGATGCATCCCGAGAGGGCCGCACGCCTCAAGCTCGAGGACGGGGAACGGATCCGGGTTGTCTCCGGGAAAGGCACGATGACGCTCCCCGTGCGGATCGTCCCCACGGTGTCCACCGAAATCCTGTCCGTTCCGTTCGGCCAGGGGCACACGGAATCAGGAAGGAATGCGAAAAACATCGGAGCGAACCCGATTGCGATGCTCGACCACCGTGTGGACCCCTTGAGCGGGCGCAGCTCGTGGCAATCGACGCTTGTCCGCGTGGAGAAGATCAACAAATAAGGAGTCTCGCCGATGAAGTGGGGGATGGTGATCGATCTGCAGAAATGCACCGGCTGCGGGGAATGCGCGGCCGCCTGCAAGCGGGAAAACAACGTGGCCATCGTGGCGCCCAAGGAATCGGAGATGGGGCGAACCATGCTCTGGATGGACATGCTCACCATCTACGAGGGGGAGTATCCCCGCCTCCGGGTACGGCAGATCCCCAGGCCTTGCATGCATTGCGACCACCCCCCCTGCACCAAAGTCTGCCCGGTGCGCGCCACGTATATCAATGAGGAAGGGATCGTGGCGCAGATCTATCCCCAGTGCATCGGGTGCCGCTACTGCATGGCCGCCTGCCCCTACACGGTAAAATCCTTCAACTGGTACAAGCCGGAATGGCCTCCCGGAATGGCCCAGACGACCAATCCGGACGTATCGGTCCGCCCCGCCGGCGTGGTGGAGAAGTGCACCTTCTGCATTCATCGTCTCCAGATCGCGAGGGAACAGGCGAAGATCGA
>DATEXR010000234.1 GCA_035256765.1 Candidatus Deferrimicrobiaceae bacterium
GTACTCGATGCTCAGGCCGATCACCTTGCGGCGGTCCGTTCGGTACACCTCGTCGGGGAGCGGGATATCCTTGAGGATCGGGACGTTGGCCACTTTCCAGCCGTGCACCGCCAGATACATGCTCAAGGGGGTTTTCCCGCAACGCGAGACGCCCAGGATCACGATGTCGGAGCCGGGAAGGTCATCGGCCGAATTGCCATCGTCGTGAACCACGGTGAAGTCGATCGCCTCGACCCGGTCGATATAGTCCTTGCGGAGCCTCCGGTAAAGCCCGGGTTTTTCGAGGGGCCTGGCGCGGGACTGTGCCGCCACCCGTTCGAGCAAAGGCCCCATGAGGTCGATGGTCACGACGCCGTGCTCCCTGCCGAGGCGGACGAGGGCTTCCCTCAGTTTGCTTTCCACCAGGGTGTGCACGACCGTCCCGCCTTCGGCCGATGCCTTCTTCACCACTTCCCGGATCTGCTGCAGATTGCGGACGTGCCCCTTCTTGATGACCGGCACGTCGAGCTTCGGGAACTGCGCCAGCGCGGTCTCCACGATCTGATGGCCGCTTGCCCCCGAGCCGCCGGAGACGATGTAGACCGGCGGTGGGACCTTCTTCCCCTTGGCCTTTTCGCTGCCCATGGTTTCCGTCCCGTTGTCCGAGGATGCATGGGATGCCGGGCACTGCCGCCCGAAATCAATCTATCAGGCCGCGGAGCGGTTTTCCAATCGACTTCGGGGACGGCGGGCGCACCCGCTTCCGGGACCGGATTCATACCGAGAGGAATTGCCGGCCGGGTTGGGATTGCGGATGACATGCCGGCGGAGATCAGCCCGGGAGGGTCCCCTCCTCCTTCGGAGCCGGTCTTCCCGGACAATCTGCGCTACGGGAACGATGGCTTACGGAGACCGCATTGGTCGGCGTGGCGAAACGGGAAACCGCCGGCTTACCCTCAGAGAAGGGACGCCGCGAGGATGCGGTTGTAGATTCTTCCTGCCTCGGGAATCGACAGCCTGTTCGGGAGTCGATCGAGGATTTCCGGCAGGGACCGGAGGCCCGC
>DATEXR010000235.1 GCA_035256765.1 Candidatus Deferrimicrobiaceae bacterium
GGAGTTTGAGGGGGACGGCGTCGTTCCCCTCAGGGGGTCAGCTGAGAGGAACGAAGCGCCGAGGGGGGAGCTTGACTCCCCCTGGAAGTGTCCCGTCTCTGCGGAGGACATTGGAAAGAAACTTGCGAGACGGGACACTAGCCGAGGCTACTTCCTCGGAGGGACGCGGTCCCCCTTGGACGGGTCGGGCGGGAAGACGTCCTGGACCGAGAAGTCCACCCAGATCAGCGTCTCGGTGTTCGGCGTCGCGGCCAGAATGCGGTCGCCGATCTCCTTAACGGGGTCCTTCATCTTGCCCCACCAAGGCTTGTCGGTTTGGTAGCCGTATTGGAACCCGACGGGCGCCGGGGCGAAGGTCTTGCCCCACCTGGCGAACTCGTCGATCATCTCGTCCGCCGACTTGAAGATCTGGCTGTCGTCGACGAACATGATGCCGTCGCGGACGGTCGGTGGCATGACGTTCTCGCGGAAGTGCTTCAGGAACATGCGGTAGGAGGGATTATGAAACCGGGCCGCCGCCAGCCAAGTCCTGGCCATCTCGTCGGTCACCGGGTCGCCGAGGTCGGGGTTATTGGAGCGGTGCCACTCGATGTCGACGCCGACGCCTATGACGCACTTGTGGTGGCCATAGCGATCAAGCATCACATGGAAAGCCTTATCGACGGGCGCCCAGCCCGGCTCGGTCTGGAGCCAGACGCGGTAGCCGAGCTTGTCGAAGAGCTGGAGCACGGGCTCGCTGATATCTTCGGGCATACCCGTGATGAGCGGGTCGCCGCCGGGAGGGACCGGGAACGACATCTCGGTGCCGCGGCCTTTCAGCCGGCTCGCGATCCAGATAGCTTCCGGTTTCGCGCCGGGGAACTTGGCGGCGATCTCGGTCCCGGTGCGCGCCCAATACCCGGGGCCGGGGTCGTTGGGGCGGCCATACGTCGAGCTGCGGATGCCCGCGCCTTGGAGCTTGTCCGTCCGCGCCGCCAGCAGGGAAACGCAAATCGCCACGGCCAGGAGGACCGTCAGCCCCGCCGCCGTCCTCG
>DATEXR010000236.1 GCA_035256765.1 Candidatus Deferrimicrobiaceae bacterium
CCCACGTTGTCCCCCGGCATCACCATCTCCACGCCCTCCGGAAGCGTCGCCACCCCCGTCACGTCCGTCGTCCGGAAGTAAAACTGCGGACGGTACCCGTTGAAAAACGGAGTGTGACGGCCCCCCTCTTCCTTCGTCAGAATGTACACCGACGCCTGGAACTTCCGGTGCGGAGTGATCGAACCCGGCTTCGCCAACACCTGACCCCGCTCCACCTCGTCCTTCTTCGTCCCCCGAAGCAACACGCCGATGTTGTCCCCCGCCTGACCCTGATCCAGCAGCTTCCGGAACATCTCCACGCCCGTGGCCACCGTCTTCTGCGTCGGACGAATCCCTAAAATCTCCACCTCGTCCCCCACCTTGATCACCCCGCGCTCCACACGACCCGTCACCACCGTCCCGCGACCCGAAATCGAAAACACGTCCTCCACCGCCATCAGAAACGGCTTGTCCACGTCCCGGACCGGCATCGGAACGAACGAATCCACCGCGTTCATCAGATCCGTGATGCACTGGCAGGCCGCGCAACCTTCCTTCCCGCAACCGCACTCCAGAGCCTTCAGCGCAGATCCCCGAACGATCGGAGTCTCGTCCCCGGGAAAATTGTACTTCGTCAGCAACTCCCGAAGCTCCAGCTCCACCAGCTCCAACAGCTCCGGATCGTCCACCATGTCCACCTTGTTCAAAAACACCACGATGCACGGAACCCCCACCTGGCGAGCCAGCAAAATGTGCTCCCGAGTCTGCGGCATCGGACCGTCCGCCGCCGAAACCACCAGGATCGCGCCGTCCATCTGCGCCGCGCCCGTGATCATGTTCTTGATGTAGTCCGCGTGACCCGGACAGTCCACGTGAGCGTAATGACGCTTCGCCGTCTCGTACTCCACGTGCGCCGTCGCGATCGTGATCCCCCGCTCCCGCTCCTCCGGAGCCTTGTCGATCTGATCAAACGCCACAAACTGCGCCAGCCCGCGAGTCGCCAGCACCTTCGTGATCCCCGCGGTCAACGTCGTCTTGCCGTGATCCACGTGACCAATCGTACCGACGTTTACGTGAGGCTTCTTGCGCTCGAATTTCTGCTTGGCCATGTGCGTTCC
>DATEXR010000237.1 GCA_035256765.1 Candidatus Deferrimicrobiaceae bacterium
TGGTGGAAATAAAGCTTTTCGACTTGCGGGAGCCGCAAGAGGACATCAGGGTGGAGCCCGACAGTACCCCCATGACGCGCAAGAAATCCCTTCGCTTCATCCGACGCTCCCTCTACTTGTGGCAGGTGGCGCAGTCCCGGGGCGCTCCCCGGGCCAGGTGGCAGGATACGCACCACCCCATTTCCAGCGAGCCCACTCTGCGGATCTTTTTCATCGCCCCCACCATCCCGTGGCAGTTTTCGCAGTCCACCCCCGCTTTGACATGCCGCTTGTGGGAAAAGTAGACGTGTTCCGGCAAGGAGTAGACCCGCACCCATTCCACGGGCCGTTTCTCCTCGTAATGCCGGGTGAGCTTCCGGATCTCCTCCCTCTCCGTCGCGATCGCCCTGTGGCAGGACATGCATTTTTCCAAGGGCGGAGCACCCGCGTGCCTCGAGCGGTCGACGAAGATATGGCAGAAATTACAGGGCAGATTCAGTTTCGACACATGGATCGTGTGGGGAAAGGCGATCGGCTGGTCCGGGGCCTGTCCCCCCCGATACCAGGAATATCCCAAGGCCGCCGTGATCAGGAGAAGCGCCCCGAAATACGCGGACACGGCGATCCGGATGGCCGTTTTTCTCAGATTCCCCTCCAATGTTCCCTTCCCCATCGGGGATGGTTCACGACGACCCGCCGCCCTTCCTCTGCCCGACCAGCCACCTGGCGACGGCATCGATCTCTTCCTCCGGGAGCCCGAGCTGCGGCATGGACGGGTAGTCGGGGTTCACCTTGACGGGCTTTCGGATGAATCCTTTCAGTTTTTCCACGTCGC
Source organism: Candidatus Deferrimicrobiaceae bacterium (assembly GCA_035256765.1). Lineage (NCBI taxonomy): Bacteria > Candidatus Deferrimicrobiota > Candidatus Deferrimicrobia > Candidatus Deferrimicrobiales > Candidatus Deferrimicrobiaceae > Candidatus Deferrimicrobiaceae bacterium. The sequence goes on from DATEXR010000237.1 coordinate 815, forward strand.
CGCCGTACTTCGGCACCACCTCGTTGAGGGGCGGTCCGACAACCCGGATGTCGAGCCGGTGGCAGCCCGCGCAGATTTTCTCGAATACGGCCTTCCCCGTTTCCGCCCCCGCCTGGCCGGCCGCAACGGGCCCTTCCCGAGGCGCCTCTTTTACGTGTTCCGCCTCGGCCGCCGGCGCCTGCATGGCCAGGAAGGCGATCCGGTCCCCGTAGGCGTTTCCGACCGCCGCATTGTCGTGCAGGAGCACCGTGAAAAAGATCAGGACATAGAGTGCGATTACCCGTGGCCCCAGCCGAGCTTCCCCCTTCCCGGAGGGAAATGAGAGAACCAGGCAAACCGCAAGCGACAGGAGAAGGACGACCGCCGAAGTCGCGAACAGTTCCGCGGAGAGCGCGATCTCCGGGAGGGTGACCAGGTCGAACAGCACGAAAATCGGGAGGCCCAGGGTCGCGAGAAAGGTGAGAATCGCGCCGAATTCGCGGACCATCCGCCGGGAATCGGCATCCGGCGCCTCTTTCCCCTCCGCCGACCGGGCGCCGAGAAGGAGAATCACCCCGCCGGTCATCCCGAAAAAGAAGGTGAGGAACCGGAGAAATTTCACGATCGCGTTCCAGGACAGGAGAAACCAGATCTGTTTCCGGAGCAGGGGCAACTTCTCCGGGTTGAAGAGGATTCCGTACCCGGTGGAAAAGAGGAAAAAGGCGAGGAGCATCGCCAGCAGGCCGGCGGCGCCGGTCCCGATATGGATCGGGGAAAGAACCGGCGCGCGGTCCCAGGCCGACCGGTACCGGTGGAGAAGAACGAACCCTGCGAACAGGATCACGAGGACGCCGGACCAGAAATGCCACGGCAACGGGGTCGGGTCGAACAGAATCCGGGCGTAAACAAACCAGACGAGCAGGAGAGGGACGAGGCCGAACATGAACAGGGCCGACTTCCCGGCCAGGACGGTCTCCATCAACTCCCTTGAGAAGCGCAGGTACGCCGGCTCCCGCTTTTCCTTGCCGAGAACGTTCAGGAGGAGGGAGACGGTCGAACCGCCGATGACGAACCCGAGGAAGGGAAGATGGATGAGCAGAACGAGGAACAAACCGTACCGAAGGAGGGAATAAAACTCCGTGGACAGCGGTTGCAGATGTCCCCAGGAGGCCATTTCAGCCTTCCTCTCCGAAGGAACGCTCTTCCTCAGGAAAACGGCGAGGCACCATACGCCCCCTGGCCGAAGAA
>DATEXR010000238.1 GCA_035256765.1 Candidatus Deferrimicrobiaceae bacterium
GGCGAAGGGGCGGTTTCTCTGCTGCAATTCCCTCAAGACCCAGGGGCTGCAGCAGGTCCTCGAGAAGCACGGGTTCAAGGGGGTCTTCCTCGGGATCCGCCGGGACGAGGAGGGGTCGCGGGCCAAGGAGCGGGTCTTCTCACCGCGGGACAGAAACTTCGAGTGGAAGTACAAGGACCAGCCGCCGGAGCTCTGGGACCAATTCCACACCTCCTTCGGACCGGAGACGCACGTCCGGATCCATCCGCTCCTCTCCTGGACCGAACTCGACGTCTGGGAATTCATCCGCCGCGAGAAGATCTCCATCTGCGACCTCTACTTCGCGCGGGACGGGAAGCGGTACCGGTCCCTCGGATGCGTTCCGTGCAACTTCCCGATCGCCTCCGGGGCCGCAACCGTCGACGAGATCATCGAGGAGCTGAAGGAGACGAAGACGCCGGAGAGGGCCGGGCGCGCCCAAGACCATGAGGCGGCCTACATGATGCAGAAGCTGCGGTCCCTGGGCTACATGTAACGAGCAAAGGGACGTTCTTGAACTTTTCCTTAGAGCGCCGGGATCGTAACAAACCGGGGACGGCGTTCGGTAGCGATGGTTCCTTTCCGATTCTGCAAAGGCAATAGAACGTCCCCGTGCTTTTCGAGGTGGGTGTGAACGTTGCGGATACGCTCCGGATAGTCATCGTCGGGCACGTCGACCACGGGAAATCCACCCTGATCGGTCGGCTCTTCTACGATACCGGCTCGCTTCCCGAGGAGCGGTACCGGGAGATCGAGCGCGCTTGCCGGGAGCAGGGGCGGGAGTTCGAGTTCGCCTATCTGATGGACGCACTCGAGGAGGAGCGCGAGCACAACATCACGATCGACACCGCCCAGACTTTCTTCCGCACAGTAATGCGCCCCTACATCATCATCGACGCCCCGGGGCACAAGGAGTTCCTGAAGAACATGATCACCGGCGCGGCGGCCGCCGACGCGGCGATTCTCCTGGTGGACGGCGCCGAGGGGGTTCGGGAGCAGACGAGGCGCCACGCCTACATCCTCTCCCTTCTGGGCCTGCCGCAGGTGGTGGTGGCGGTCAACAAGCTCGACCTGGTGGGGTACCGCCGGATACGGTTCCTCGAAATCGAGGAGGAGATCCGCAGGTTCCTCGGGTCCGTCGGGATCGTCCCTTCGTATGTCGTCCCCATCTCGGCCAGGGAGGGGGACAACATCGCGGCGAATTCCTCGCGCATGCCCTGGTACGGCGGCCCGACGCTTCTCGAGGCGCTCGACTCGTTTTCCCCCGCCCGGGAGGCGACCGGCCTTCCGCTGCGGTTTCCGGTCCAGGATGTCTACGTGTGGGACCGCAAGCGGATCTACGCGGGACGGGTGGAGTCCGGATCGGTGCGCCCCGGCGCCCGCGTGGCCTTTTCGCCGTCGGGGAAATCCTCCGTCGTACGAACGGTGGAGAAGTGGAACCGTCCCGACTGCCCGCAGGCCGCGGCCGGGGAGTGCGCCGGCATCACGCTCGAGGACGAGCTCTTCCTGGAACGGGGGGAAGTGATGGGAACCCGGGAAAACGTTCCGGCGTCCGCGAGTGAAGTGTCGGCGAGCCTATTCTGGCTGGGGATCGCCCCCATGCGACTGAATCAGAGATATGTCATGAAGCTCGCCACGGGCGAGGCCGAGGTGACACTCTCGACGATCACCGAGAGGATCAACTCGTCGACGCTGGAGGTCATCGAGCGGCACCCTGACCGGGTGGAGAACCTGGATGTGGCCAACGTCACCTTCACGCTCCACCGGCCTTTGGCCGCGGACACCTTCGAGGAAAACCCGAGGCTGGGCCGGTTTGTGGTCGCGGAGGACGGGTTCGTCGCGGGGGGAGGGATCGTCCGCGAGGTGCGGTCGGACCCGGTGGGGGCGCGGACGCGGGTGATCCGGCTCGACGCGCGGCTTATGACCGAGCCGGACGGCAACCTGATCGACCTGTCCCGGGAAGCGGGCCCGATCGAGTTCGATCTCTCGCCGGGATTCCTCGACCGCCTCGAGGCAGGGGAAAAGGTGGTGATCCGCCTCCGGACGGCGGACCAGTTTGAAAAACTCGCCCGGCTGGCGTTTGGGCACCACATGGGGCTCGAGTTCGGGCGCGACGGGGAAGGGGGGAAAGTTGTCCTCTGCCGGGAGCGCCCCGTGCGCCTTCTCGCCGCGGAAGAAACCGGGCCGGTGATCTAGTGCAGCGTCTCGCAAATAACCTGGCATTCGACCGCCGCTGCATCCGCTCCGGCTTCGTTGCGCTCCTTGCGGCGTACTTCGTTCCAGTACGCCTCAGTCGCGCGCCTCGCCGGCGCGGCGCATCGACGGTCTCGGTGCGTCAGCCTATTTGCGAGACGCTACACTAGGGGCATCCGGGGGGGGGAGCGGGTCATGGAAGTTCAGGCGGAAATCGAGGAGGTGGCACGGGCGATCGACGCGGTCCGGTCCGGTGCCATCTCGCCGGAGGAATTCCGCCGGGTCCGGGTCATTCAGGGGATCTATCCCATTCGTGGGGGGACGGACCGTTTCCTTCTCCGCATCCGGATCCCGCTCGGGCGCCCATCGCCTTTCCACCTGCGCGCGATCGCCGATGCGGCCGACCGGTTTGCATCGGGGCGCCCTGTCCACCTGACCACAAGGCAGGACGTGCACATCTACGACATCGGCATCCGGGACATTCCGGAGGCGATGGCGTTCCTCGCGGAAAGGGGGCTCACCACCCGCGAGGCGTGCGGTGATACTGTGCGCAACGTCGTAGTGTGCCCCTTCGCCGGGATCGCGCGGGACGAACCCTTCGACGTAGTACCGTACGCGGACGCGATCGGCAGGTACCTGCTTCGGAACCCCCTCGGGCAAGGATTGCCCAGGAAGTTCAAGATCGCCTTCGAGGGGTGCGGGAGTGGCGACCACGTGGGTCTTGCCTGCCATGACGTCGGTGTACGGGCGGTTCGCTCCGATAACGGCTGCCCGGGTTTCCGCGTGACCCTCGCGGGCGGGCTCGGCGCGCTGCCGCAGGCGGGAATCCCACTGGAACCGTTCACGCCGGCAGGCGACCTCGGGGATACGATCCTGGCCGTCTTACGCCTGTTCGACCGCCTTGGGGACAGGCAGAGAAGGGGGAGGGCCCGTCTCAAGTTCGTCGCCCTTTCGATGGGGGAAGATCCCTTCCGACAGGCGGTGGTGGACGAGCGTCGTGCATTGGAGAACGCGTCCGGGCGGAGGCTTAGACTTCCGGAGCCGGCCATCCGGCCCTCCCCGTGTTCCCACGAAGGGAAGAAGCCTCCGGGTTGGCCCGGAGCGTTCTTCCAGAGAGGGAACGGGGTCGTAGCCGTCCCCCTGCAAGTGCCTCTCGGCGATCTGGCGCCGGAGCAACTGCGCCTGCTGGCGGAGATCGCGGAACAGGCCGATGTGACCGTCAGGCTGACGCAGGCGCAGGGGATCCTGGTCTCGGACGTCCCGGAGGATCTTGCCGCTGTCCTGGCGGGGAAGTTACGGGAGGCGGGGTTTCGCCCTCCCGGGGATATAGCCCTTACCCGCTGTGCCGGGACGGAAACCTGCACGGTGGGAACGACGAGGGTACGCTCCCTTGCTGACCTGATCGAGAAGGAGGTCCTGTGCTACGGGGATACCGACGTGTCAGCGGGCCGCGGAATCAGCATGAGAATCTCCGGATGCGCCAACGGGTGCGGGCGGCACCTGCTCGCCGACATCGGCCTGCAGGGGGTGGCCCGCTCCGTCACCGGTCTGGGGGAGGGTACGGGCCGCCTGGCGTCGCACTACATGCTCTTCCTGGGGGGCGGACAGGACGAAAACGGAGGGGTCCGGTTCGGCACGAGAGTGGGCCGCATCCCCGCGCGCCGCGTTATCGAGGCGGTGAAGCACGTTCTCGCCGTCTTGCGCCATGGTGCGATTCCGGGGGAAAGAGCCGGGGAGACGATATCGCGGCTGGGAGTACCCACGTTCACCGCTGCTCTCGGGGACCTGCTGGAGCCGCCCCCGGAATCGTTTTTGGAGGAGGATTTTCTCGACCTGGGCACCTTAGGACCCGTGCGATTCCCCCACCGACCGCACGGGGCCGCAGGTTCCCTGATACGCTTTCCGGATACGATTTCCGGTGGCGCGTGACGCGCCGGAGAGATATAATGATGATGCGGATCTGGGAAATGAGCCGGCGAACCGGTCGGCTCCCATGTCCGCCGGGGACCGCAGAACCTCCCCGCAGGGCGGGGAGAGAAAAAAACGGGCTGCGAGCCGGCGGCACGCACTTCCTGCCTTGAGCCAGCGGGATACCGACCCAGGTCCGCATTTTCTTGCCCGTTTTCAAGCAACCGGGCAACGTTTCACCCGACGCGAACGGATTCCGTCAGACGGCTTTTCCCATCCGGAGATTTCCGGGATGCTCCCTCCCCGCCGAAAAGACCGTTGGGCAAGCGGCGCGGATGCCGTGTAGAATCGCCTTGCGAGATTCTCGCTGGGGGCGGTCGAGAGGAGGGGATGACCACCCTGATCGCCACCCACGAGATGGATTTCGCCCGGGAAGTGGCCGACCGGGTCGTGGTTTTCGATCACGGGGAGATCGTGGAAACCGGGCTGCCCAAGGAGATCTTCATGCGTCCGAGTACGGGGCGCGCGAGAAATTTCCTACGCCGCGTGCTCCGCAGGGACGGGCTCCTTCCGTAGCGAGAGGCTGTTCACGGGGGTCCGGTCGTAAAACTCCTCGTTGCGCTTTCCGTAGAGGCGGCACCGTCTCCCGCGGCAACTTTCCAGTAATAGACGGTACCGGGGGCAAGCTCCGACACCTCGTGCGTGACCGCACTCGTCGCGGGAACTTGCGCACCGCCTCCTCCGCCGCAGCCCGGTACGGAGGAAGCCAGGAGGCATGCCGAGAGGAAAAGGACGGCCACGGACGCCGGGATCCGTTTCCTTTTCCCGAAGATCGCCGCCAGGGCAAGTCCGGCGGCCGGGAGCGCGGCCGGAAACCCGGAACCTGCGGCTGAGGATGTCCCCCCCGTCGGCCCGGGGACCGGAACGGGGACGGTCCCCATGAAGGAGGGGTCGGTGTCCAGGAAGAAGAGGTAAGTCACGGTGTCGCCGTCCGGATCGGCGGACGTGTTCCACCGGAAGACCACCTTCGCCGTCACCCCGGTCTGCCCGTCGGCGGGGAAGGCGAGCACGGGGGCGGAGGGAGGGGTATTCTCCGCGACGATCTGGTGGACGGACCCGCCGGCGTGATCCGTCACAAAGAGGTTTCCCGCCTCGTCCTCGCCGAAAGAGGAGATCGAAAGCGGGACGGTCAGGAGCGGGGCGCTTCGCCATGCTGCTCCCTCCCTGGCCAGTCCGAAGATCCGTCCGCTGCAGAAGTCCGCGTAGAAGTAGATCCCCTCCATCCGGGGATGGGCGGCTCCCCGGTAGACCGTTCCTCCGGTGACGGAGCAGCCCAGGGAATGGTCGTATTCCGATACCGGCGGGACAAACACGGAACTGTCGCAGCCGGACCCGCCGAAACAGTGGTTCCCCTCCATGATGTTCCAGCCGTAGTTTTCGCCGCCGGGGCTCCCCGCGGGCTGGAAATCCACCTCCTCGAAAGAGCCCGCCCCGACGTCACCGATGTAGAGGTCTCCCGACAGGCGGTCGAAGGAAAATCGCCAGGGGTTGCGGAGGCCCAGGGTCCAGATCTCCCCGCGCGCTGCAGGCCTTCCCGCAAAGGGGTTTCCGGGCGGGATCGCGTATGGCTGGGAACCGGATTCCACGTCGATCCGGAGGATCTTCGCGAGTAAGGAGGAGAGGTTCTGGGCGTTGCGTAAAGGATCTCCCTCCGAACCTCCGTCTCCCGTCCCGATGTACAGGAAGCCGTCCGGGCCGAAGGCGATCTGTCCCCCGTTGTGGTTCGCGAAGGGCTGGTCGATGACGAGCAGGACCTCCTCGGAAGCCGGGTCGGCCGAGCGCGGGGTCCCCGTCGCCCGGTAGCGGGCGATGACCGTGCCCCCGTCGGGAATGCGCGTGTAGTTCACGTAGAACCGCCCGTTCGCCGCGTACCCGGGTGAAAAGGCGAGCCCCAGAAGGCCACGTTCTCCCCCCGCGAGAACGCGGTCGGCGATGTCGAGGAACGGTGCGGAGTCCGGAATCCCGTTCCGGATCGTCCGGATGCGGCCTCCCTGCTCCACCGCGTAGAGGATGCCGCTTCCGTCTCCCGCGTGCGTGACCTGCACCGGCTTGACGAAGCCGGATGCCCGCGGGACGAGGGAGATGCGGGGAAAGAGGGCCTCCGTCTGGCCGTCGGCGCGAACCGATGGGAACAGGAGAAAGAAAAGGCACGCGACCGCAACGACATACTCGGATGGCGGGAAGCGCTCCCCCCTTTCTTTCTCAGTGCGATCCGGTCGATTCCGGTCATTTCCCGGCAGGGCGTTCATATCCGGTTAGATGCGTGTCGTTCGGGATCGAATCGGAAGGACGGTCCGGCATTCGATCTTCCAAGGAGGGACCGCGCCGTGCCATGATAAAAAAAGCCGGGGGAACAGCCGCCGCATCCCTCCCGGGGATGGCGGACGAAACGGGGGGTGACCCCCAGAGGGGACCTGCGTGAAGTCGGGACGCATTCTGTTCATCGACGACGACCGGGCGGGTCGGGAAGTGGCCCTGTTCAACCTGCGGAAGGCGGGGTACAAGGTCGAGGCCGCCTCGGACGGGACCGAGGGACTGGCCTCCTTCTCCCCGGGGAAATTCGACCTCGTGATCACCGATCTCAAGATGCCGGGGATCTCGGGGATGGAGGTGCTGCGCCGGATCCGGAAAACATCCCGGGACATCCCGGTGCTCGTCATCACGGCATTCGGAAACGTCGATACGGCGGTGGAGGCGATGAAGGAGGGGGCGTACGACTTCATCGGGAAGCCGTTCCACCGAGAGCAGCTGCTCCTGGCGGTCGAAAAAGCCCTCGAGCGGCAGCGTCTCACCGCCGAGATCCGGGACCTGCGGATCCGGGCCACGGGAGTGGAGCGGGGCGTCGTGAGCGTCTCCCCCGCCATGAAGCGGGTCCTGGAGATGGGCGACCGGGTGGCCCGGACCGAAGCCACCGTCCTGATCACGGGGGAGAGCGGAACCGGCAAGGAGGCGGTCGCCCGGCGGATCCACGTGCGGTCCCCCCGGGCGGAAGAGGCCTTCGTCGCGGTCAACTGCGCGGCGATCCCCGCGGAACTTTTGGAGTCGGAGCTGTTCGGGCACGCGCGCGGGGCGTTCACCGGCGCCGTACGGGACCGCCTCGGGAAGTTCCGCCAGGCGGCCGGCGGCACCCTCTTCCTCGACGAGATCGGAGAGATGCCCCTGCCCCTCCAGGCGAAGCTGCTCCGCGTCCTCCAGGAGAAGGTGGTGGACGAGGTCGGGGGGGACAGGCCGATTCCCGTCGACGTGCGCATCCTGGTGGCGACCAACCGGGACCTTCCGGAGCGGATCCGGGAAGGGACGTTCCGGGAAGACCTGTACTACCGGCTGAATGTCGTCGAGATCCGCGTGCCCCCCTTGAGGGAGAGGCCGGAGGACATCCCCCCTCTCGTGGAGCACTTCATGAAGGAGATCAGCCCGGACCGGGAGATCTCCGTGCCGCCGGGCGTGATGGAGGCGCTGACCGCGCGTCCTTGGCCGGGGAACGTCCGGGAGCTGAAGAACGCCTGCGAGCGGATGGTGATCCTGTGCCGGGGGGAGGAGGTTTCGGTGGAGGATCTTCCGCCGGCTCCCCCAACGTCCCGGCCGGGCGAGCCGGGAGGGGAGGGATTCACGGACGACTGGCCTCCTCTTCCCGCCGGTGGACTCTCCCTCGTCGATCTCGAAAAGAAAGTGATCGAGCGTGCCCTGCGCCTGAAAGGGGGGAACATCACCCAGGCTGCGGCCTATCTCAACGTTCCCCGGCACATCCTCGTCTACCGCATCGAGAAGTACGGGATCCGCCGCGATGGGTGAAAAACGCCTGCTGAACGGATGGGCGGACGAACTGCGGCCGGTGTTCTCGACGAGGATGGTCCTCGTCGCGTGGATCCCCTGCCTTCTCATCACGATCCTGCATTACCGGACCCTGGTCGAGTACGCGTGGGCCCACGATGTCCTCCGGCGCCTGTACTACCTTCCGATCCTGTTCGCCGCTTTCTCGGGAGGGGTGCGCGGCGGGATCTCGGTGTCCGCCTTCGCCTCCCTCATCTATTTCCCCCACGCGTTCCTCTCCCTCGTGGCGCGCGACCCCGGGGACGCCCTGGAAAAGGGGCTGGAGATCCTCCTGTACAACATCGTGGCCGTGGTGGCGGGACTCCTCGTCGACCGGGAGCGCCGGGAGCGGGAGAAGCAGGAGCGTCTTGCCAACAAACTCTCCGAGGCGCTGGAGGAACAGCGCCGGATCGAGTCGCAGCTCATCCGGGCGGGCAGGCTCGGGGCGCTCGGCGAGCTGACGGCGGGGATCGCCCACGAGATCAAGAACCCGCTCCACGCGATGAAGGGGACGGCGGAGATCCTGCGGGACGCCGTTCCGCCCGAGGCCCCCGAGCGCCGGATGCTGGACCTCCACATGGAGGAGATCGACCGGCTGGCGCAGACCGCCGAGAGATTCCTCACGTTCGCCCGCCCGGCCCCCTCCGACCGGCGCCCGCTCGACCTGCGGGAGGTGGTGAATCGCGTCGCGTCGCTGGTGGAGACCCAGGCCCGCCGGGAGGGGGTGACGACGGTGATCGACCGGTACGACGGGGCGGAGCCCCCCACGGTGATGGGGGACGCCGACCAGCTGACCCAGCTGCTGCTCAACATCGCCCTCAACGGGGTGCAGGCGATGGCCGGCCGGGGGAGCGGGACCCTCTCCTTCTTCGCATTCCCCGAGCGGCAGGGCGGGAAGGGGTACTCCTGCGTCGCTCTCCGCAACGACGGGCCGGCGATCCCCGAAGACCGGCTGGAAAGGATCTTCGATCCCTTCTACACTACGAAGGACGGTGGGACGGGCCTGGGGCTTTCCATCTGCTCCCGGATCGCCGACCAGCACGACGGGCTTCTGTCCGTCCGAAATCTTCCGGAGGGAAGGGGAGTCGAATTCACCCTGTCCCTTCCGGCAAAAGGGGATGACGGGTGAACGAGGAGAGGTCCCTCTCGGAAGTCCACTCCTCGGTGACGATCCCTGAGCAACGGGGGTTCCTGAGGCGGCTGTTTGCCTTCGCCGGGCCCGCCTACCTCGTGGCGGTCGGCTACATGGACCCGGGGAACTGGGCGACCGACATCGCCGCCGGTTCCCGGTACGGGTACGCCCTCGTCTGGGTCCTGGTGATGTCCAACGCCATGGCGATTCTCCTCCAGAGCCTCTCCGCGCGGCTTGGGCTTGTTTCCGGGCGGGACCTGGCCCAGGCGTGCCGGGACCGGTACCCGGCTTCCGTCAACGTCGCGTTGTGGATCCTTTGCGAGGTGGCCATCGCCGCCTGCGACCTGGCCGAGGTGATCGGATCGGCCATCGGGCTCCAGCTCCTGTTCGGAATCCCCCTGATCTACGGGGTCCTGATCACCGCTTTGGACACGTTCCTGATCCTCTTTCTCCACCAGGCCGGGATCCGGAAGATGGAGGCCTTCATCCTGGTCCTGGTGGCGACGATCGCGGGCTGCTTCCTGTTCGAGATCCTCGTCTCGCGCCCGGACCTGCCCGGGATCGCACGCGGGGTCCTCCCCTCGCTTCCCGATTCCGATGCCCTCTACTTCGCCATCGGAATCCTGGGGGCCACGGTCATGCCGCACAACCTCTACCTCCACTCTTCGCTGGTGCAGTCCCGCCGCGTCGAAAAGACCGCGCGGGGAATCCATCAGTCGCTGAAATTCAACCTGATCGATTCCGTGGTCGCCCTCAACCTGGCCCTCTTCATCAACGCGGCGATCCTGATCATGGCCGCCGCCGTCTTCCACCGGGCGGGCCTCTTCGACGTAGCCGCGATCCAGGACGCCCATCAGCTGCTGGCCCCCATCGTAGGGAGCGCACTTGCTCCGATCCTCTTTGCGGTCGCCCTGATCAGCGCGGGACAAAGCTCCACGATCACGGGGACCCTGGCCGGCCAGATCGTGATGGAGGGATACGTCAATATCCGCCTGAGGCCTTGGCTTCGGCGCATCGTCACCCGTGCCGTGGCGATCGTCCCCGCCGTCCTGACGATCGTCCTGTTCGGGGATCGGGCGACAGGGGAACTGCTGGTCTTGAGCCAGGTCGTGCTGAGCCTGCAACTCTCCTTCGCCGTCATCCCTCTCATTCACATGGTGAGCGACAGGAAGCTGATGGGAGCCTTCGCGATCCGGCCATGGGTGCAGCTGCTTGCCTGGACGACCGCGGGGATCATCGTCGTCCTCAACGCCAAGCTGGTGATCGACGAGGTGGGCGTCTGGATGGGCAAGGAGGGGACGTCGGGAATGCTGGCGCGGTATCTCGCCATCCCGGTCATCGCGGCGGTGGGGTTTCTGCTCCTCTTCGTGCTCCTCGATCCGTTCTTCCTCGGGAGAAGAAAACGGCGGGAACCCGCGGATGTGCACAAGGGTCCCGAGCTGGAGGGCGTGGAGCCTGCCCGGCCGTTCGGCAAAGTCGCCGCCGCCCTCGATTTCGGGGATACCGACGCCGAGGTCCTCTCCCGCGCAGCGGCGCTGGCAGCCTCGGCGAAATGCCCGCTTCTCCTCATCCACGTGGTGGAGAGCGCCGGCGCACTGGCGCTCGGACGGGACATCGGGGATACGGAGAGCCGCGCCGACCTGGAGCGCCTGAAGCGCTATGCCATCGATCTGGGGAAGTACGACGTGAACGTGGAGGTCGAGCTGGGGTTCGGAAGCCCGGTCCGGGTCCTTCCGGAGATGGTGGAAAGGCACCGCGTGGAGCTGCTCGTCGTCGGGGCCCACGGCCACCGCGGAGTCACCGACTGGCTGTACGGTTCGACGATCGACGAGTTGCGCCACCGGCTGAACATCTCCGTCCTGGTGGTGGGCCGGCCGGGGCCGGAACCGTGAGGTCCGGCGGATGTTCGCCCGGCGGCCG
>DATEXR010000239.1 GCA_035256765.1 Candidatus Deferrimicrobiaceae bacterium
CCCAGCGGATGACGAAGATCGCCGCGATCAACGAGGCCGGCATCAACATCATCTCCACGCTCGACCTCTCCCGGCTCCTCAAGCTCGTGGCGACCTCCGCCTCCCTCATCATGGAAGCCGAGTCGTGCGTCATCCGCCTGCTCGACTCCCAAACGGGCAAGTACGGGATCCGGGAGTATTACGGCATGAAGGCGGAGGGGGAGCAGCAGGACCTCTTCCGGATGGACAAGAAGGGGGTCACCGCGATCCTCAAGGGAGAACCTTCCGTTCTCGTCCGGGACACGGCCGAGGAGGAGAAATGGAAGGAATTCGCCGGCGTGGCGCGCACGATGATCATGCTTCCCTTGACGCGCGACGCCGAGATCATCGGCACCGTCTCCATGTTCGACAAGTTCCCGCACAAGACGTTTTACCCGGCATCCTTCAACAACGATGACAGGGGGACGTTCGAAAAGTTCATCCGGTACGTCGAGAAGGCCATCGGAAACGCGATCGTCTTCGAGAGGAACGAGAAGCTCAAAAACCTCGACGAGTCGACGGGGCTGCCGACCCTGCAATATTTCCAGTCCCGCCTCCTCCACGAGTTGAGCCGCGCGCGGCGTTTCCGGCGCAGGCTCGTGCTCATGATCTGCGAGGTCACCCCCCGCGTCCCCGCGCGGGAGTTTTCCGCGCTCGACAGGGAGGAGTGGGTGATCAAACGGCTGGCCAAGGTCATTCGCACCGCGCTCCGGGGCTACGACGTCGTCTCCCGGATCAGCGACTGGAAATTCGGGATGATCCTTCCGGAGGCGGAGGACGGCAAGATGAGCGCCATCCCCCGGATCAAGAAGGCGATCATCGACGAGGCGGAGGAGATCCGGAGAGTCATGAAGGATCTCAAGGTCGATGTGCGCTTCGGGCACGCCAGCTTCCCCGACGACGGGGAGGACTACGAGAAACTCATCTTCAAGTCGAACCTTCTCAAGTAATCATGGCGGATTCGGGCGGCAGGAGGGGAATCAGATCTCGAGGTCCGGGGGGACGCCCGGCACGACCCCGCCCTCGTTCATCGACCCGGTGCGATACCCTGCAAGATCGACGGCCACGTAGAGAAACCCGTTTTCCCGGAAGCCGCCGTGGATGGCCTCCGATATCTCCGGTTCGAACAGGCGCGGGATCTCCTCCTGTCCGACCTCGATGCGTGCGACCCGTTCGTGGACGCGAACGCGGAACTGCCGGAAACCGAACCCCCGAAGGATCTCTTCGCACGCCTCCACCCGCTGCAGCTTTTCCGCGGTGATCGTCGAACCGTACGGGAACCGCGAGGAGAGGCAGGCGAACGCCCCCTTGTCCGCGGTGGGAAGCCGGAAATGGCGGCTGAGCGCCCGGATGTCCCCTTTCGTGATCCCGTTTTCCAGCAACGGGCTGCGCACGCCCAGTTCCTTCGCCGCCCGCCTTCCGGGGCGGAAGTCGCCGGTGTCGTCGCGGTTCGTGCCGTCGCACACCGCCTCGTATCCCTCCGCGCGCGCCAGCGCCCACAGGATGCCGAACAGTTCCTTCTTGCAGTGATAGCACCGGTCGGGGGGGTTTTCGGAGAAGCCGGGGATCAGGAGTTCGTTCGACTCCACGAACCGGTGGGAGGCCTGGAAATCCCGGGCGATTTTCTCCGCCTCGTCGCGTTCCGATTTCGGGTAGGTGGGGGATGTCGCGGTGACCGCGAGGGTTTTCTCCCCCAGCGCCCGGAGAGCGGCGTACAGGAGGAAGGTGCTGTCGACCCCCCCGCTGAAGGCGATCACGGCGGAACCCAGGGAGCGCAACGAGGAGAGGAGAGACTCCCATTTCTCCGAGAGCGGTGGGGCGAGCCCCTCGGGTTGGCGGGATTCAGCAGAGGAGGGCAAGGTCGATCTCCGAAAAATCGGCGTTTCCGGGAAGGAAGAGTTCCCGTTCGCCCGTGAGGCTCACCTCCCGCACGGGGAAGGGGGGAGGAGTTCCGGGTTTGCTGTACCGCGTGAACAGCCGGGAGAGAACGTCTTCCGGCCGTGCCCCGTGGTTCGCTTCGATCCCGATCGAAGGCCCCGAGAATCCGTTGGCGATGTAGACGGGCATCTTCCCCCTGCAAAGCGCCTCGAGCTTCCGGTTCTCTTCCTCGTTTCTCGCCACGATCACCTTCCGCCCGTCGCGAAGCCGGAAGTGCCTTCCGACCTTGAGCAGGTGGATGTCCGCCATGTCCGGGGCCGCGCAGTGGTCGAAGAGGTCACGGACCTTGAGGGAGAAGCTCTTTTCGGCCAGGAGGCACCCCCCCGCCGGACAGGGGTAATCGACGATGTCCCACATCCGCGCGAGCCGGATCTGCTCTTTCCGGGATCTTCCCGCGATGCCGAGCAGCCTTTCCCGGTCGATCCACCCTTCCCGCTCGGCAAGGGTCGGTTCGAAATGCTTCGCCGAGAGGGGGCGCAGCACCAGCCCCTGGCATCCGCTGTGCTTCTCGATGATCCGGATGGCGTCGAAGCGCTGGGACATGGGGCGCTGACCGACCACCTCGCCGGTCACCAGGAAGGAGGCGCCGATCTGCTCCATATGCTCCCGGGCTTTTCTCAGCGTGAAGATCCGGCAGTCGATGCAGGGGTTCATCCCCGCCCCCCGGCCGTGCTTCGGGTTCCGGATGATTGCGAGGTATTCGGGGCCCTTCGACACCGTCCGGATCGGAATTCCCATCTTCCCCGCGACGATCTGCGCCTGCGAGTTGCAGCCGTTCCCCGCCGCTTTTGCGCAGGTGCAGAACGGGGAAGTGAAGTGGAGGGCGAAGAGCTCCACCCCCTGGTCGACCATCATCCTGGCGGCCAACGTGCTGTCCAGACCCCCGGACAGAAGCATCACCGCGCGCTTCGGGTTCCGTTTCACGGCCTCTTTCATACGATGCAACTCCGTTCCTGGTCGTATTCGGACGGCTCGAGAGGGAGCCGGATCCGGGGGGACTCCCCGCAGGCGGGGCATTGAGGGTCCCGGGAAACGGCATGGACGGAAACGGACCCGGTCAGGGCGTCCAGGGTCAGCAGTCTGCCCGCCAGCGGTTCTCCCGCGCCGGTGATGACCTTGATCGCCTCCACGGCCTGCCACGCCCCGACGATCCCCGCGACCGCCCCCAGGATCCCCGATTCGGAGCAGGTCGGGGCATCCCGGCGGGGGGGGATCTCCGGGATCAGGCAGCGCAGACAGGCCCCCGTGCCGGGGATGACCGTCGTCAACTGCCCGCCGAACCGCAGGACTCCCGCGTGCACGAGGGGGACCCCCGTGAGGACGGAGGCGTCGCTGCACAGGTATTTGGTCGGGAAGTTGTCGCTTCCGTCGATGACGACATCGTACTTCCGGAACAGCGATACGGCGTTCTCCGCGGTCAGGGCGGTCCCGTGCTCCTCCAGCACGACATCGGAGCGGATTGCGCGAATGGCGTCCCCCGCCGACTCCACCTTGCGGCGCCCCACCGATTTCTCCGTATGGATCACCTGCCGGTTGAGATTCGAGATCTCGATGCGGTCCCGGTCGGCCAGCCCGATCCGTCCGACTCCCGCCGCCGCCAGGTACAGGAGCGCCGGGGAGCCCAGGCCGCCCGCCCCCACCACGAGAACGGAAGCGCCGAAAATCCTCTCCTGCCCCTCGGGTCCGATTTCCTTGATCAGGATATTCCGGCTGTACCGCAGGATCATTCCTTCGGTCAGTTCCATGGGGATATTATACCGCATGCGTTCCCGTCATCCTTGGTACCATGGGATATCGCATCCAACGCGCGAGAGGGGGAAAGCCGTGCCGATCGACGTGGAAACCATCCGGGCCGCCGAGTTCCCCGTGACCGGGAGACTCCTCTATCTGAACCACGCGGGGGTTTCTCCGATCCCCGCCTCTTCGGCGTCGGCGGGCATTCGGGTGCTGGACCGGTACCGGGACGAGGGAGCGCTTCATCCCCGAATGTGGGTGGAGGTTTCGGACGAGGCGCGCGGCAGGTTCGCCCGTCTGATCGGGGCCTCCAGCGACGAGGTGGCCTTCATCAAGAATACGTCGGAAGGGATCTCCTTCGTCGCCGCGGGCTTCCCGTGGAAAGAGGGGGACAACCTCGTGACCGCCAACGTGGAGTTTCCCTCCAACGTCTACCCCTGGATGCGTCTTGCGGCGCGCAACGTGGAGGTCCGCATGGTGCAGGCGAGGGAAGGCCGCGTCCGGAAGGAGGATGTGATCGGCGCCTGCGACGGGAAGACCCGCGTCGTCGCCCTCTCCTCGGTGGAATTCGCCAACGGGTTCCGGAACGATCTCCCGGGAATCGGGGAGTACTGCCAGAAGCAGGGGATCTTCTTCTTCGTCGATGCCATCCAGAGCCTCGGGGTGATCCCGATGGACGTCAAGGCTTACGGAATCGACGCCCTCGCGGCGGACGGCCACAAGTGGATGCTTTCTCCCGACGGGATCGGGGGATTTTACATTTCCCGGGACGTGATGGAGATGGTGGAGCCCGTGGTCCTCGGCTGGCATTCGGTCCGGAACCGGTTCGACTTCGAGCATTACGATTTCCATCTCTCGCCGGATGCGAGGCGATTCGAGCCGGGGAGCCTGAACACCGTGGGGCTTGCCGCGTTCGGCGCTTCGCTCGAGCTGATCCTCTCGATCGGCGTGGAGCGCATCTGGGAACGGGTTCGCCGACTCACCGAGGAGGCGATCGAGGCTGCCCTTGCGTCCGGGTATGAGGTGATCACCCCGCGCAACCCCGAGGAGCGATCCGGGATTGTGACATTTAAGGTTTTCGGGGTCGACCCCCAGGCGCTCTGGAAGGCCCTCCTCGCAAGGAACGCGGTTTGCTCCCCGCGGCTGGGAGGGATCCGCCTGTCTCCCCATTTCTATAACGTTTCCGAGGAGATTAAGCGCTTCTTCGAGATCGTGAGGGAGGAGGTCAAGTCGGAGGGGAGTGCCACGGGCACCTCCGGAAAAAAGAAGTAATCCTTGGCGGGCCTTCTGCCGATAGGAAAGAGGTGGTGGCGTCCTTGCCAAGGGAGAAGTCGTGACATCCCAGGAGAAAGCCCGGGTTCTGATCGTGGACGACGAGGTGGCGGTGGTGGATGTCATGGGGGCGATTCTGGCCCATCACGGGTTCGAGGTCGAATCGGCGGGGAACGGCATCGAAGGACTCGCCCTGGCGAAGGAGAAGAATCCCGACATCATCCTCCTCGACATCTCCATGCCGAAGATGGACGGCTTCGAGACATGCCGCCGCCTCAAGAATGGCTCCGGGACGGAGGGGATCCCCGTCGTCATGTTCACGTCCCAGGCGGACCGGGAATCGAAGATCCAGGCCCTTAAGGCCGGGGCGAGCGATTTTCTCGGTAAGCCCGTCGACAGCACGGAACTGGTGGTCCGCGTCAACAACCTTCTCAAGGTGAAGAAGTACCAGACGTTTCTGGAGAACCACAGCAAGATCCTGGAGATCCAGGTGGAGGATCGGACCCGGAAGCTTCGGGAGGCGCTCCTCGATACCGTCCAGAGACTGACGCTCGCCGCGGAGTACCGGGACGAGGCCACCTACGTCCACATCAAGCGGATCAGCTACTATACCGAGGTCATCGTGCAGGGACTGGGCATCCCCCCGCAGGAGGCGGAGATCATGTTCTACGGCGCCCCGATGCACGACATCGGGAAGGTGGGGATCTCCGATTCGATCCTCCTCAAACCGGGGAAGCTGACACCCCAGGAATTCGAAATCATGAAAACCCATACCATGATCGGCGGGAGGATTCTCCGGGGATCGGAAAGCCCCTTCCTCAAATCCGCCGAGAAGTTCGCCATCCACCATCACGAGAGGTGGGACGGGCTGGGGTACCCCCAGGGGCTGAAAGGAGAGGAGATCCCCATCGAGGGGAGGATCCTGAACATCGTCGATCAGTACGACGCCTTGCGGAGCAGGCGTCCCTACAAGCCCCCGTTCGACCATGATACGGCGGTGAAGATCATCACCCAGGGGGACGGCCGGACGACCCCCGACCACTTCGACCCGGAAGTCCTCGCCATCTTCCGGAAAAACTCCGACCGCTTCCGGGAAATCTTCGACACGCAAGAGGAGATCTAGGAAAGCTCCTCCCCTCCGCGCCGTTCCGGGGGGGAATCCTTCAGTGGTGGGCCAGGCTTTTTTCCCGGGCGATGAGGGCGGCCCCGAGCGCCCCCGCCAGCTGGGGTTCCGCCGGTACGAGAAGGGTGCAGCCGAACTTCTTCTCGAGAGCACTGCGCGCCCCGGGGTTTTTCGCGACTCCCCCCGTCATGACGGCGGGGGGCGCCATTCCCACCCGTTCGGCGAGCGCCGCGATCCTGTCCGCGATGGCGAGGTGGATCCCCCGAGCGATATCCTCGGGGGGGGTTCCCGAGGCGATCAGCGAGATCACCTCCGACTCGGCGAACACCGTGCACATCGAGCTTACCGCCACCGTCTTTCGGGAAAGAAGAGAGCGGGGCCCCATCTCCTCGAGATCCATTTCGAGCGTGCGCGCCATGACCTCCAGAAAGCGGCCGGTGCCCGCCGCGCACTTGTCGTTCATCGCGAAGTCGGCCACCTTGCCGTCGGGGGTCAGACGGATGACCTTGCTGTCCTGCCCCCCGATGTCCAGCACGGTCCGGGCTTCGGGAAACAGGTGGCGCGCTCCCCGGGCGTGGCAGGTGATTTCGGTGACCGTATGGTCCGCGGACGACGCCATCTCCCGCCCGTACCCGGTGGAGACCGTGAATACGATGGCGGATGGCGCGGCTCCCGCCCCGGCCAGGGCCCGGGAAACCGCTTCCTCGCACGCTTTCTTCGCGGAGGCCCCCGTCGCGACGATCGACGAGCCGGCCATCTCCCCCTTCATGTCGAGGAGGACGACGTCGGTGGAGAGCGACCCGATGTCGATCCCGGCGAAAAGCATCTTGTCCCGCGTCACAGGGTCTCCAGAAGATACTCTCTCGTCCCCAGCCCCAGTTCCTCGGCGTAGGAGAGCTGGATCGTCCAGTCGATCTCCGGGTGCGTTTCCCGAAAGGGGTCCCGCCCGGCGGACCGGATGACGAGGTCCGCGCATGCCTGGTCGAGAGCGACGGGGTCCGCGGAGGCGAGGATCCCGACATCGGGGGCGATCGGCCGGTCGTTGTTTCCGTAGCAGTCGCAATAGGGGGAGATCTGCATCACGAAGGAGAGGAAAAGGGAGGACTCCTTCTTCCCCCGCAACGCTCCCGCGGCGTGCTCCACCATTTTTTTCTGGACCATCGGGGCGGCTTCGTTCCAGTCGACCTTCACCGTCTGCTCCGGGCACACGACGATGCAGTCCGCGCACCCGATGCACGTCCGCGGATCGATCAGCGCCGTCTGGGAGAGAATCCCGATGGCTCCGGACGGGCAGTGCGCGATGCACGTACCGCACCCGGTGCAGTTCGCGGGGTCGACGACGGGGGACACCGTGGAATGCTGGGCGAGCTTCCCCGACCGGGCCGCGCATCCCATCCCCAGGTTCTTGATCGTCCCGCCGAACCCCGACAGCTCGTGCCCCTTGAAATGGGTCACCGCCACGATCGCGTCGGCGTTGACGATCTCCGCTCCGATCGCCACCTCGGGGAAAATCTTTCCCTCGACGGGGACGCTCACGGAACTCTCGCCGCGGATCCCGTCCGCGATGATCAGGGGGGCGCCCACCACCGCGAATGCGAACCCGTTGGCGATCGCCGTCCGCAGGTGGTCCACGGAGTTGCTTCGGCCTCCCACATAGAGCGTGTTGGTGTCCGTCAGAAACGGTTTGCCGCCCGCGGCGGCGATCTCCTCGACCACTTTCCGCACGAAGACCGGCCGGACGAACGAGACGTTCCCCTTCTCCCCGAAGTGGAGCTTCACGGCCGTGAGATCCCCGGGGCCGATCCTGCCGGACAGCCCGGCCGCCCGCAGAAGTTCCCCTGTCTTGTCGATCAGGCTTCTGCCCGGGGGGGCGGAAAGATCGGCGAACCAGACCGTCGACGGCATGCAGAACCCTCCGGATTGACACGAGAGGAATAAAAAACATATAATACATCAATCGAATACGTTCCAACACACTTCCTGATTGGCTCCTCGGAGGTTCCATTCCAATGAATTTCAAAGTGGGAGATTTGGCGGTATACCCGGCCCAGGGTATCGGAATGGTGCAGGCAATCGAAACGAAATCGATCTCGGGGGGGAAGAAGGAATCCTTCTACGTTCTCCGCGTTCTCGACACCGGCGTGACGATCATGATCCCGATGGGCAACGTGGAGCAGGTAGGCCTCCGGCGGATCATGGACGCCAAGGCCGTCCGGTCCATCTACAAGATTCTCCAGAACCGCGAAGTGGGAATCGAACCCCAGCCCTGGAACAGGCGGTATCGCCAGTACATGGACAAACTCAAGTCCGGTTCCCCGTTCGAAATCGCCGAGGTCCTGCGCAACCTTCTCCTTCTCAAGGGGGAAAAGGTCCTCTCGTTCGGGGAGCGGAAGATGCTCGACACGGCACGTTCCCTCCTGGTCAAGGAAATCTCGATCGCGCGCTCCGTTTCGGAGGAAGTGGTGGAGGCGGACCTGCGCCGCTTCCTGAACCTGTAAGCGGCGTTGGCGCTTTCCGCACGTCCTTCTCTTCCGGCCCCCGTGCCGGAAATCCTCTACCCATAGGAATCCCGGAGGATCGATGACAAGGGTGGTGGCGATCGTCGTCGCCGGCGGGGACGGCAGACGGATGGGTGGGGATCTTCCCAAGCAGTTTCTCCCCCTCGGGGGGCGCCCCCTTCTGGACAGGACCTTGTCGGCGGTCGCCGCATCCGCGCGGGTCGACGGGATCGTGCTCGTTCTTCCCCCGACGTTTCCAAAAGAGGGGAAGGAGTCGTACCGCTCGCTGGAGAAAGTTCTCGCCGTGGTCGACGGCGGAGAGCAGAGACAGGATTCGGTCCGGAACGCCCTGGCGGCCGTCCCCGAGGATGCGGAAATCATCCTGGTGCACGACGCCGTTCGCCCGTTCGTCTCCGAGGAACTCCTGGAAAGATGCGTGGAACTCGCGCGGGAGCATGGGGCCGTCGTTCCGGTCGTGCCCGTACGGGACACCGTCAAGCAATGGGACCGGGGGGAGAGGACCCTCCGTACCCGGGACCGTTCCGAACTGATGCTTGCCCAGACCCCCCAGGGATTCCGTGCCGGGATTCTCCGGGACGCCTTAAGGAAAGCCCAGGAGGAGGGGAGGCAAGGGACGGACGACGCCTCCCTCGTCGAGAGTGCGGGATACCCCGTCATCCCGGTGCCGGGCGAGGAGGCGAACATCAAGATCACCATTCCGGAAGACCTCCGCATGGCCGAGGGGCTGCTCCGGGGGCCGGCCGATTTCCGCATCGGGATCGGGGGCGACGCGCACAAACTGGTCGCGGGACGGGACCTCTGGCTGGGGGGAGTCCGGCTCGAGCACGAGAGAGGCCTGCTCGGCCACTCCGACGGCGACGTTCTTCTCCACGCGATCGCGGATGCGATCTACGGCGCGCTCGGGGAACCGGACATCGGTCAACATTTCCCCCCGGGCGTGGCGGAGACGGAGGGGATCTCCAGCCGCAGCATCATCGCCCATGCGCGCGGGAGGATGGTGGAGAAGGGGTATGGGCTGGTGGGTCTGGACGCCGTCATCGTCTGCGAGGAGCCGAAGATCGCTCCGGTCGTTTCGGTTCTCCGCGCCTCCATCGCGGGGATGCTTTCCCTCCCCGAGGACCGGATCAATCTGAAGGGCAAGACGACCGAGGGGATGGGATTCGAGGGACGCAAGGAGGGGATCTCCGCATGGGCCGTCGCGCTCCTGGTGGGATCCCTCCCCGTTCCGGAGAGGGGAACGGCCTGATGGCGCTCACCGTGTTCAACACGCTGGGGAACGGGAAGGAAACCTTCTCCCCCATCACCCCGGGGAAGGTGAAGATGTACGTCTGCGGCGTGACGGTCTACGACCTGTGCCACATCGGGCACGCCCGCGCGAACGTCGCCTTCGACATCATCGTTCGGTACCTCCGGTACCGGGGATACGACGTGACCTTCGTGCGCAACTTCACCGACATCGACGACAAGATCATCCGGCGGGCAAACGAGGAGGGGGTGAAGACCGAAGAGATCGCGGATCGATATATCCGGGCGTTCTACGAGGACTTCGACCGGATGGGGCTCGTCCGCCCCGACGCGGAGCCGCGGGCGACGGAGCATATCCCCGAGATCATCGGACTCGTCGAGAGGCTGATCGCGGCGGAGAAGGCCTATGTCGCGGGGGGCGACGTCTATTATTCGGTCCGGGGGTTCGGGGAATACGGCAAGCTCTCGGGGAAAAACACCGAGGAGCTGCTTGCCGGGGCCCGCGTCGAGGTGGACGAACGGAAACGGGATCCGCTCGACTTCGCCCTCTGGAAGGCGTCGAAACCGGGGGAGCCCGCCTGGGACAGTCCGTGGGGGCCGGGCAGGCCGGGATGGCACATCGAGTGCTCGGCGATGGCGATGAAGCATCTGGGGGAGACGTTCGACATCCACGGCGGGGGGAAGGACCTCGTCTTCCCGCACCATGAAAACGAGATCGCCCAGTCGGAAGGCGTGACGGGCAAACCGTTCGCGCGATACTGGATCCACAACGGATTCGTCAACATCGACAACGAAAAGATGAGCAAGTCGC